>JBEKNG010000021.1:0-16758 GCA_049523075.1 Paraburkholderia sp. | reverse complement strand
GATCATGGTGGTGCCGCTCGGCGTGTTGGGCGCACTGCTGGCCGCTACGCTGCGTGGCCTCGAGAACGACGTGTTCTTCCAGGTGGGTCTGTTGACCACGGTGGGGCTGTCGGCGAAGAACGCGATTCTGATCGTGGAATTCGCCCGCGAGCTGCAGCAGGGGCAGGGCATGGGACCGGTCGAGGCTGCGCTGGAAGCCGCGCGTCTGCGGTTGCGGCCGATTCTGATGACTTCGCTCGCGTTCATTCTCGGCGTGATGCCGCTCGCTATCAGTAACGGCGCCGGCTCCGCGAGCCAGCACGCGATTGGTACCGGCGTGATCGGCGGGATGCTGACCGCCACCTTCCTGGCGATTTTCATGATCCCGATGTTCTTCGTGGTGGTTCGTGCGAAGTTCGGCGGTGAGAAGGAAGATCCGGACGCGGCGCTCGAACACTATAACCAGCACCATCCTCATGACCCGCAGGACCAAGGTCATGATGGAAGCGGCTCGGGCAAGGAAGGACATTGAGATGCAAAAACACTCTTTGATTGCAGTGGCGGTCGCGATCCTGGCTACGGCTTGCACGATGGAGCCGAAGTACGTGCAACCCGCCGCGCCGGTCTCCGGCGCGTTCCCGGCGAGCGGCGTCTACGCGACTCAGCCGGGCCCGGCGAACGCCGGCGCACGTAGCGCCAACGGCCAGGCCGCGGTCGACATTGGCTGGCGCGATTTCTTTGCTGACGCGCGCCTACAGCGGTTGATTGAGCTTGCGCTTAAGAACAACCGCGATCTGCGCGTGGCGGTGCTGAATATTCAGGCATCGCAAGCGCAGTATCGGATCGCACGGGCCGGACTGATGCCGACCATCAACGCCGTGGGTTCGGAGACCAAGACGCGTACGCCGACGGATCTCTCCTTGCCCGGAGAAGAGCTGTTTAACGAGTATTCGGTCGGGCTGAATGCCTCATGGGAACTCGACTTCTTCGGCCGGATTCGCAGCCTGAAGGACCAGGCCCTGGATCAATACCTGTCCACGGCGCAGGCCCGCAAGGCGGCGGAAATCGCGCTGGTGTCGTCGGTGGCGGACCAGTATCTGACGTTGCTCTCGGATGACGATCTGCTGAAGGTCACCCAGGATACGTTGAACACTGCGCAGGCCTCGTACAACATCACGAAGCTGCAGTTCGAGACGGGCACGGGTTCCGAACTCGATCTGCGGCAGGCTGAGACGATAGTCCAGCAGGCGCTGGCTAACCAGCAGGCGCAGGCGCGTCTGCGGGCGCAGGCTGAAAACGCATTGGTGCTGCTGGTGGGTGAGCCGTTGCCGGATGACCTGCCACCGGGCAAGACGCTCGACGATCAGGATCTCCTCACGGACATCCCGGCCGGCTTGCCGTCTGATCTTCTGACACGCCGCCCGGACATCGTCGAAGCTGAAGAGAGCCTGCTTGCAGCTAATGCGAACATCGGGGCGGCGCGCGCCGCGTTCTTCCCGCAGGTCTCGCTAACCGGCAATTTCGGCACGCTGAGTCCGTCGCTGGGCACGCTGTTCAAACCAGGGTCCGCGGCCTGGTCGTTTGCGCCGACCATCACGCTGCCGATCTTCACCGGCGGTCAGAACAAGGCCAATCTCGACCTCGCCGACGTCGAGAAGAACATCCAGATCGCGCAATACGAAAAGGCGATCCAGACGGCCTTCCGGGAAGTGGCGGACGGTCTCGCGGCTCGCGGCACGTACGACCAGCAGATTCAGGCACTTGAGCGCGGTACGTTTGCTGAACAACGTGCGCTCGATCTGTCGGAGTTGCGCTACCACAATGGTGTGGACAGCTATCTGTCGGTGCTGACTGCGCAGACCAATCTGTACTCGGTGCAACAGTCGCTGATTGCGGCGCGTCTGAACCGTCTCACGAACCTGGTCGATCTGTATCAGTATCTGGGCGGTGGCTGGATCGAGCACAGGGGCGATCAACCGCGCCCAGCCGATGCACCGGTCGACTACAGCGCGACCGGCACGCCGGCGGCTGCTTCTGCGCCTTCGGTGAATTAAGCGCAGGGCAGCAGGCGAGGGCGGGTTCTTCTGCGGAATCCGCCAGGCGTGCAGCAAACAAAAACGCCACGGCATGCCGTGGCGTTTTTGTTGACACGGAGGGTTCGCGTCTTCCTGCAGTCGCGCCTCAATGCAGATCCGCAGCACGCAACATCTCATCCCCAGCCGCCGCTTCATCATTCGCACCACGACCATCGAAATCATGCCCAGCGCGGCGGATTTCACGCTTCGCAGCGCGTTCACCCTTCACGCCGTTGAACACCAGGTTCAGTACCACCGCGGACACGGAGGCGAGCAGAATCCCGCTGTGCAGCAGCGGCGACAGCGACGCCGGCAGCTTCTCGAAGAAGTGCGGCGATACCACCGGCACCATACCCAGAGCAATACTGACCGCGACGATGAACAGGTTGTGGTGGTTCTTCACGAAGTCGACCTTCGACAGTACCTTGATGCCGTTCGCGGCCACCATCCCGAACATCACGATGCCCGCGCCGCCGAGCACGAACGCCGGCACCGAGGCGACTACTTGTGCCATCTTCGGAAACAGGCCGAGCAGCACGAGAAGTACGCCGCCCATGGCGCAGACGAAACGGCTCTTCACTCCCGTCACGCCAATGAGTCCGACGTTTTGCGAAAACGACGTATGCGGGAACGAGTTGAAGATACCGCCGATCAGCGTGCCCAGTCCATCGACGCGCAGGCCGCGTACGAGCGTTTTCTGATCCACCGGGCGATCCACCATGTCGCCGACCGCGAGGAACATGCCGGTGGATTCGATGAAGGTGACGAACATCACCGTAACCATCGTCGCGATGGCGAGCGGATCGAAGTGCGGCAGTCCGAAGTGGAAAGGCATCACGATGCCGACCCACGGGGCGGCCGTCACGCCTTCCATGTTGACGCGCCCGAGCAGGGCGGCGATCACGAAGCCGGCGACGATGCCGAGCAGCACGGAAATGTTGGCGATGAAACCCTTGCCGAACTTGTTGATCAGCAGTATCAGCGTCAGCACGACCAGCGACAGACCCAGATAGACCGGGTTGCCGTAATCAGGATTGCCGACGCCGCCGGCCGCCCAGTTGATGCCGACTTCCATCAGCGAGAGTCCGATCACGGAAATCACCACGCCGATCACGACCGGCGGGAAGAAGCGCAACAACTTGCCGACGGCGGGCGCGAGCAGGATGCCGATCACCCCCGCCGCGATAGTGGAGCCGAAGATATCGAGAATGCCCAGACTCGGGTTGGTGCCGATCGCCACCATCGGGCCGACGGCGGCGAACGTGCAGCCCATGATGACGGGCAGGCGGATGCCGAAGATCCACAGGCCGAGCGTCTGGATCAGCGTGGCAATGCCGCAGGAGAAGAGGTCGGCGCTGATCAGGAACGCAATCTGATCTTTGGGCAGTTTCAGCGCGCTACCGATGATGAGCGGGACCGCCACTGCACCTGCGTACATGACGAGGACGTGCTGAATGCCGAGCGTAAGCAACTGGCCTGCGGGCAGTCGCTCGTCGCACGGGTGAACCGTGTTCGATTGCATTTGTCTCTCTCCACCGTCTCGTTTTGGGATGGCTCCAAGGTATGCGGAGAGAAAAGGCGCAACAAGACCACTGGGGCCTATTCCCGGCTTCGCGACGATCGTATGCACGAGACCGGTTTGAAAGCCAATCGAAATGCGCGTGCTGCGCAAACCGGCTGTGAGCCCTATGCTGCGGTAAGAGCTCGCGGCAGTGCCAGCGGGTCGGCCGAAAGCGATATGTGTGAGAATCCATGAGGTGTATTCGAGGCAACGCATAGTGCTGTTTTGACGCCGCCTCCAGGATGGCGGGGTTAACCCGCGAATGGCGTTTTCGGCGGCGCTCGCAGCGATGATGGACAATCGCGCTGCGGCCTCTCGCTAGCGTCCCCCTTCGCCCTTTTTCCTTTCCACGCCTCGGTGCTTCATCCATGAGCTTTCCCGGCATTGACCTCGGCACCGGTTCACTGAACCTCGCAATCATCGATGCGTCGTATGCGGTCGGCGGCACGTTGTCGCAGGCAGCGGCCTCGTCCTTGGCCATACGCGCGGCACGATGGTGCGAGCCGCTTTCGAGGGGGTCGCCCGCGTCGCGGTCCGCGGTACCGGATGCCGGGTGAAACCATCTCGCCCGTGAGCAATGACAGGAAGGTCGCTCGAATACGCGTTGCACCGTTTTCGGCGATCATATGCGCCGGCCACGGGACACGCGCCGTTCGACGAAAAGCGCAGGCAGGCATGGAACACTCATTAACTGTCACGAACGGACGCAAATCACGACGGCATGCAGGCCGGCGCCACGGCGCGGCTGCATGCCTTGCACTCAGAGACCGATTCAAGGAACTACAGGAGCATTCATCATGAAGACGAAAGCAGCCATCGCATGGAAAGCAGGCGCCCCGCTGACGATCGAAGAAGTCGATCTGGAAGGCCCGCGCGCTGGCGAAGTGCTGATCGAAGTGAAGGCGACGGGCATCTGCCATACCGACTACTACACGTTGTCGGGGGCAGACCCCGAAGGCATCTTCCCGGCGATTCTCGGTCATGAAGGCGCCGGTGTGATCGTCGACGTCGGTCCTGGCGTCGGCACGCTGAAGAAAGGCGATCACGTCATCCCGCTCTACACGCCGGAATGCCGCCAGTGCAAGTTCTGCCTGTCGCGCAAGACTAACCTGTGCCAGGCAATCCGCTCCACGCAGGGCAAGGGTCTGATGCCCGACGCGACCTCGCGCTTCTCGCTGGACGGCAAGCCGCTGTTCCACTACATGGGCACGTCCACGTTCTCGAACTACATCGTCGTGCCGGAGATCGCGGTTGCGAAGGTGCGGGAAGACGCGCCGTTCGACAAGATCTGCTACATCGGCTGCTGCGTGACAACGGGCGTGGGCGCCGTGGTGTATTCGGCCAAGGTCGAGGCGGGTGCGAACGTGGTGGTGTTCGGTCTGGGCGGCATCGGGCTGAATGTGATCCAGGGCGCCAAAATGGTGGGCGCGGACAAGATCATCGGTGTCGACATCAACCCGGGCCGCGTCGAACTGGCGAAGAAGTTCGGCATGACACACTTCATCAACCCGAGTGAAGTCGAGAACGTGGTCGACCATATCGTGCAGTTGACCGACGGCGGCGCCGACTATTCGTTCGAATGCATCGGCAACACCAAGGTGATGCGTCAGGCGCTCGAGTGCACGCACAAGGGCTGGGGCCAGTCGTTCATCATCGGCGTGGCGGCAGCGGGCGAAGAAATCAGCACGCGTCCGTTCCAGCTCGTGACGGGCCGCGAATGGAAGGGTTCGGCGTTCGGCGGCGCACGTGGCCGCACCGACGTACCGAAGATCGTCGACTGGTACATGGAAGGCAAGATCAACATCGACGATCTGATCACGCACCGTCTGCCGCTCGAACGCATCAATGAAGGCTTCGACCTGATGAAGAAGGGCGAGTCGATCCGCTCGGTCGTGCTGTACTAATGCCGGACACACGTTGCAAGCAAAGGAGCGCGCAATGCTCGAACTTTTAGCTTCGCACGCCTGCCACGGCGGCGCGCAGCGCATTTACAGGCACGACTCGAAGGTCACCGGCTTGTCGATGCGCTTCTCAGTGTATTTGCCGCCGCAAGCCGTGCAGGGCTCGGAGCCCACTGCGGCGCGGGTGCCGGCGCTGTTCTATCTGGCCGGGCTCACCTGCACAGAGGAAACCTTCCCGATCAAGGCGGGCGCGCAACGTTTTGCCGCGCAGCATGGTCTCGCCCTGATCGCGCCGGACACCAGTCCGCGCGGTGCGGGCATTCCCGGCGAAAGCGCGGCGTGGGACTTCGGCGTGGGAGCGGGGTTCTATGTCGATGCGACCGAGGCGCCCTGGTCAAAGCACTTCCGGATGTACTCGTACGTGCGCGACGAGTTACGCGAGACGGTGCTGGCGAACCTGCCGATCGACGGCGAGCGCCTCGGCATCTTCGGTCATTCGATGGGCGGCCACGGCGCGCTGATGCTGGCGCTGCGCAATCCGCAGATTTACCGCTCGGTGTCGGCGTTCGCGCCGATCGCGGCGCCGTCGAGTTGTCCGTGGGGTGAGAAGGCGTTCGCAGGCTATCTGGGCGAAGACCGTGAAGCCTGGAAGGCGTATGACTCGAGTGAACTGGTGGCGAATGCATCGCACAAGTTCGCGGAGGGGATTCTGATCGATCAGGGGCTATCGGATCAGTTTCTCGCCGAGCAACTCCATCCTGACGTGTTCGAAGCGGCGTGCCGTGCGGCAGGGCAGCCGCTGACCTTGCGCCGTCACGAAGGCTACGACCACGGCTATTATTTCATCTCGACCTTCATCGAGGATCACCTCGCGCATCACGCGAAGGTGCTGCTCGCTTGATACGCTGAAGTGTGACGCGGCACGCGCGGAGTTGAGCGCGTGCCGCTGACCTGGCACACGGCGTATCCGCCGCTGCAAGCACGGCACGCCACCGCCGTCACTTAACGCCGCCCCAACAAACTCCCGGCATACACCAGCGCCGCCAGCGCGGTGATCCAGAAGCTCGTCGGCCAGTCCGTATAGAAAGCGAGCGTCAGCCCGAGCCATGCCTGCGCCAGCGCCAGCAACGCCGCGAGCACCAATCCGATGGACAGCCGCGTCGTGAGGTTTTGCGCGGCAGCCGCCGGCCCCACCATCAGCGTGAACACCAGCAGCACGCCGACGATCTGCGTGCACGCTGCTACTGCCAGCGCAGCAATCGCCAGAAACAGCACGGATACGAGCCGCAGCGATACACCCTTGGCCTCGGCCAGTTCCGGCTGCAGCGAAGCGAACAGCAATGGCCGCATGATCGCGGCAAGCGCAGCCAGACTCAGAATCCCCAGCCCCGCCAGCACGCCCAGCGTGGACGCGTTCACGCCCAGCACATTGCCGAACAGCAGGGCCGTGACCTGCGTCGCATAAGCAGTAAAGAAGTGCAGAAACAGCAGCCCGAAGCCGAGCGCGAGTGAGAGGATCACACCAATCGCTACATCGCGTCCGGCGAGCCGCTCACCGAGCGCGCCCATGCCGACGCCGGCGGCCAGCGTGAAGCCGATCATCCCCCAGATCGGCGAGATGCCGAGCAGCACCGCGCCGGTCGCGCCGGTGAAGCCGACGTGCGAGAGCGCGTGTCCAGCGAACGTCTGACCGCGCATCACCAGAAAATAGCCGACAATCCCGGCCAGCACCGCGACGATTCCCGACGCCGCGAATGCGTTCACCATGAAATCGTATTCAAACATCGTTCGTGTGTCCGTCGCGTGAAGCGAGATGGTGGCCGTGGCCGTGGCCATGTGCGTGCGTGTGGCCCGACGCGCCGCCATGATCGTGATCGTGGGCGTCGTCTTCATGTTCGTGATCGTGCTTTTCGACTTCGACGTCGCCTGACATAACGAAGATCCGGCCGTTCACGCGCATCACATCGATGGGCGAACCATAGAGCCGCGACAGCACCGGCTTCGTGATGACTTCATCGACGGTGCCGAGCGCCGCCACACCGCTGCCGAGATACAGCACCCGGTCCAGCGCATGCAGCAGCGGATTGAGTTCATGCGCGGAAAACAGCACCGCGATGCCGAGTTCCTGCTGCACATTGCGCACCAGTTCGACGACGCTTTTCTGATGGTGCGGGTCGAGGCTGATGAGCGGCTCGTCGAGCAGCAGCAGTTCCGGATTGCCGAGCAGGCACTGCGCAAGCAGCAAACGCTGACGCTCGCCGCCCGACAGTTCGGACAAAGGACGCGCCGCGAGGGCGCGGCCGCCCACCAGATCGAGCACGCGTTCGACGTCCGCACGGGTCTTCGCGTCAGCGTGCGGCAGACCCCAGCGGTGGCCGTCGGCTGCCATCGCGACG
The DNA here is from genome assembly GCA_049523075.1 of Paraburkholderia sp. Taxonomy (GTDB): domain Bacteria; phylum Pseudomonadota; class Gammaproteobacteria; order Burkholderiales; family Burkholderiaceae; genus Paraburkholderia. Next base: position 8,846 of record JBEKNG010000021.1, on the reverse strand, counting down.
AAATCGCGTCCGCGCACCCGGCGACCGGCCAGCGCGCTGCGCGTCTGCGGCATATAGCCAATCGATGGATTGCCGCGCATCACGGGCTGGCCGTGTACGCGGATCGTGCCGCTCGCCGCCGGCACCAGGCCGAGCACTGCGCGCATCAGCGTGGTTTTGCCTGCGCCGTTCGGTCCGAGTACGCCGATGAATTCACCTTGATTCACCTGCAGACTCGCATTGCGCAGGATCGCGCGGTCGCCCAGCTCCAGTGTCACGTCCTCGAGCTCAAGGACAGGCGCGGTCCCTTGCGGCGTGCGGCCAGTGAGATTCATTGAGTGCTTCCTGTGTTTGCTTGACCCGCCGCCAGCGCCGCACTGAGCGCGTCCAGCTGCGAGGACATCCACACCTGGTAGTTCTTGCCTGCCGGTTCGGTCTCGGTGACGCTCATGGTCGGTACGTGCGACTGCTGCGCGAGTTTCAACATGCGTTTGGTCAGGGCTTCGGTTGCCTGGCTGTTATAGATCAGAACGTGCACGCGCTTTTCGCGCAGGTCCTTCTCGAACGCGGCGATATCCGACGCGCTCGCTTCCGTGTCGTTCATCGTCGCCAGCTGGAAGCGCATATTGCGCATCGACAGGCCGATCGCGTCCGACATATAACCGAACACCGGTTCAGTCGCCGTCACCGGCACGCCGGCATAGCGGACGTGCAGCTCGGCGACCTTGGCGTCGATCGGCTTCAACGAATCGAGAAACTTCGTGAGGTTCGCATCGTAGGCCGACTTGTTCGCCGGGTCAGCCGTTTCGAGCGCGGCGGTGACTGCGCGGGCTACAGCGTGCATGGTGGCCGGGTCGTACCACAGGTGCGGATTGTCGCCGCCCTTCTTGCCGATCAGGTCGGCGGCGACAATGATCGCGCGTTTCGCGTTGTTCGATGCATTCAGCAGTTTCGCCATCCACGGATCGTAGTCGGCGCCGTTGTAGACCACAAGATTTGCATGTTGCAAGGCGCGCGCGGTTTTCGGGCTGGCTTCGAACAGATGCGGATCTTCATCCGGGTTGCTCAGGATGCTGGTGACGTCGACGTGTTCGCCGCCCAACTGATGCACCACATCGCCGTAAAAGTTTTCTGCGGCCACCACCTGGATCTTCGCGTCCTGCGCGAAAGCGGCCTGGCCCATCGCGAGCACGGCTGCGCCTGCTACGAGATACTTCGACAGACTGAGCGCACGGCGCGCAATATGCCACTTCAAACTGAGTTTTTTCATCGGTTTCCCTACCGCATAAAAGTTAAATGCAAGTTGGATGCGAGGGGCTCCTGTCGATCCGGGAGAGCTTCGCGGAGAGGCGGGATGCAATGATATAACGTATCTAAAAAGTTTGTCAGCGTGCGCTCGGGACACGCAGGGTCCAGCGCCGCCGCCGACCTTCTGTCACAGCCTCGTCACCTACACCGCAGGATCATTCGTTAGTCCTGCCGCGCTGCACCATCGAAATCTTGTTAACCGCCTTGACATGGCCGAACACGTATCCGATCATTCGATCACTAACAGAGCAATTGTTCGGGCAATGAGCGTTCGCTCACCGCGCGGTAAAGCTCGAAACGAACCGGAGACAAGCAGTGGCAGCGCGATTGCAAGGGAAGGTGGCGATCCTCACGGGCGCAGCAAGCGGAATCGGCGAAGCCGTGGCACGGCGTTATCTCGACGAGGGCGCGCGCTGTGTGCTGGTCGACGTCAAGCCGGCCGACGGCTTTGCGCAGGTCCTGCGCGAAGCGGACGGCGACCGGGTGCTGACCCTCAGCGCCGACGTCACGCGCCGTGGCGACATCCAGCGGATTGTCACGAGCACCGTGGAGCGTTTCGGCCAGATCGATATTCTCTTCAATAATGCCGCACTGTTCGACATGCGCCCGCTGCTCGACGAATCCTGGGACGTGTTCGACCGCCTCTTCACCGTCAACGTAAAGGGCATGTTCTTCCTGCTGCAGGCGGTCGCCCAGCGGATGGTCGAGCAGGGCCACGGCGGCAAGATCATCAATATGTCGTCGCAAGCTGGCCGGCGCGGTGAAGCACTGGTTTCACACTACTGTGCAACCAAGGCTGCCGTACTAAGCTATACGCAATCGGCGGCGCTGGCACTCGCGCCGCACAAGATCAACGTCAATGGCATCGCGCCGGGTGTCGTGGATACGCCGATGTGGGAACAGGTCGACGCGCTTTTCGCCCGCTATGAAAACCGGCAGCCCGGCGAAAAGAAGCGTCTGGTCGGCGAGGCGGTGCCGCTCGGCCGCATGGGCCTGCCTGCAGACCTCACCGGCGCGGCGCTGTTCCTGGCTTCCGCCGATGCCGATTACATCACCGCGCAAACCCTGAACGTCGACGGTGGCAACTGGATGAGCTAAGGCAATGAGGCTGACCGGCTCGCCAACCCGTTTGCATAACAACGCAGTAAAACATAACGTACTAGAAAGGAGACACGTGATGAAAGCAGTCATGAAACCCGCGCTCAAGGCGGTCGGAGCCGCCGCTGTGGCGTGCGCAGCACTGAATGCGTCGGCCGCGACGGTGACGATTGCGACCTTGAACAATCCGGACATGATCGAGCTGAAGAAGCTGTCGCCGGCGTTCGAGCAGGCCAATCCGGACATCAAGCTCAACTGGGTGATTCTTGAAGAAAACGTGCTGCGTCAGCGCGCCACCACCGACATCACAACCGGCAGCGGCCAGTTCGACGTGATGACGATCGGCGCCTACGAGACGCCGCAATGGGGCAAGCGCGGCTGGCTCACCCCGATCACGAACCTGCCCGCCGCCTATGACCTCAACGACGTCGTGAAGACGGCGCGCGAAGGGCTCTCGTACAACGGCTCGCTGTACGCGCTGCCGTTCTACGTCGAAAGCTCGATGACGTATTACCGCAAGGACCTGTTCGCGGCGAAGGGCCTCACCATGCCCGACCAGCCGACCTATGACCAGATCCAGCAGTTCGCCGACAAGCTCACCGACAAGGCCAACGGCATCTACGGCATCTGTTTGCGCGGCAAGGCGGGCTGGGGCGAAAACATGGCGTACGCGACGACCGTCGTGAACACCTTCGGCGGCCGCTGGTTCGACGAGAAGTGGAACCCGCAGCTCACGTCGCCGGAATGGAAGAAAGCCATTACGTTCTATGTCAACCTGCTGCAGAAGGACGGCCCTCCGGGAGCGAGCTCGAACGGCTTCAACGAAAACCTGACGCTGATGTCATCGGGTAAGTGCGCGATGTGGATCGATGCGACGGTGGCCGCCGGCATGCTGTACAACAAGCAGCAATCGCAGATCGCCGATAAGGTCGGCTTCGCGGCAGCGCCGACCGAAGTCACGCCGCGCGGCGCGCACTGGCTGTGGGCTTGGGCGCTGGCGATTCCGAAGTCGTCGAAGCAGGCTGATGCGGCGAAGAAGTTCATTGCCTGGGCTACCTCGAAGGAATACATCGAGATGGTCGCGAAGGACGAGGGCTGGGCCTCGGCGCCTCCGGGAACGCGTCAGTCGACGTACGCCCGTCCTGAGTACAAGGCGGCGGCTCCGTTTGCCGACTTTGTGCTGAAAGCAATCGAAACGGCTGATCCGAATCATCCGACGCTTAAGCCGGTGCCGTATACCGGTGTGCAGTTCGTCGGCATTCCTGAGTTCCAGTCGTTCGGTACGGTAGTGGGTCAGAGCATCTCCGGTGCGGTTGCCGGTCAGATGACGGTCGATCAGGCACTGGCTGCAGGCCAGGCCACAGCCGAGCGCGCAGTGCGCCAGGCGGGCTACCTCAAGTGACGTGAAACACGCCGGCTGACGCCAGTCAGCCGGCCCTTGGCAGCACAGCGGGCCGTCGCGGCTCTCTGGTTGGGCCTATGCACCTTGTCCAGATAACCTGGACCGGCACCGGCTCACCGGGAACCCGTCGCGATATCCCGCGCATTACCGAACAGGTGGTCACATCATGCGTCCTCTGCGCCTTCCTCTCATGCATGCCCATCCCCAGACCGAAAAAGAGCGCGAAACGCGCAAGGCCGCGTCCGCACGCTGGCTGGTCACACCGTCCACCGCCGTTCTGGTGTTGTGGATGGCGATCCCTCTGGCGATGACGATCTGGTATTCGTTCACGCATTACAACCTGCTCAACCCCGACGAAAAGGGTTTTGCCGGGATCGACAACTACAAGTATCTCGCCACCGATCCGTCGTTCGGACCGTCCATCGGCCATACCCTCGAAATGATCATCGCCACTCTGGTGATCACGGTGGTGGGCGGCGTGCTGATGTCGGTGCTGTTCGACCGAAAATTCTACGGTCAGGGCGTGGCGCGTCTGTTGGCCATCGCGCCGTTCTTCGTGATGCCGACCGTCAGCGCGCTGATCTGGAAGAACATGATCCTGCATCCGGTCTACGGCCTGATCGCACAGGGCATGCGCGCGATCGGCATGCAGCCGATCGACTGGTTTGCCGACTATCCGCTCACCGCGATCATCATGATCGTTTCGTGGCAGTGGCTACCGTTCGCATTCCTGATCCTGTTCACCGCGATCCAGTCGCTCGACCAGGAACAGAAGGAAGCGGCGAAGATCGACGGCGCAGGCGCCTTCTCGATGTTCTTTTACATCACGTTGCCCCACCTGAGACGAGCGATTGCGGTGGTGGTGATGATGGAAACGATTTTCCTGCTGTCGATTTTCGCGGAAATCTACACGACCACGGGCGGCGGCCCCGGCACGGCGACCACCACCCTGTCTTACCTGATCTATGCGCTCGGCCTGCAACAGTTCGACGTCGGGCTTGCCTCGGCGGGCGGGATTCTCGCCGTGGTGCTGGCGAACATCGTGTCGTTCTTCCTTGTCCGGATGCTCGCGAAGAACCTGAAAGGGGAGTACGAAAAATGAGCCACGTTGCCGCTTCACCCGTCTCAGCGACGACCACATCATCGAAGAACGCGCCGTGGGCCGTCTTCAAGCGCGCCATTCCCGGTGTGTTCGCGTGGCTGATCGCCCTGCTGCTGTTCTTCCCGATCTTCTGGATGACGATTACTGCATTCAAGACCGAGCAGCAGGCTTATGCGTCGTCACTTTTCTTTATCCCGACGCTCGACAGTTTTCGTGAGGTGTTCGCCCGCAGCAACTATTTCTCGTTCGCGTGGAATTCGGTGCTGATCTCGGCGGGCGTCACGGTCGTGTGTCTTCTGCTCGCCGTGCCGTGCGCTTATGCGATGGCGTTTTTCCCAACCCGCCGCACACAGGGTTTGCTGCTGTGGATGCTGTCGACCAAGATGATGCCGTCGGTCGGCGTGCTGGTGCCGATCTATCTGCTGTGGAAAAACAGCGGGCTGCTCGATACCGTCTCGGGGCTAATCATCATCTATACGCTGATCAATCTGCCGATTGCGGTGTGGATGACCTTTACCTATTTTGCCGAGATTCCGCGCGACATTCTCGAAGCCGGACGCATTGACGGAGCCGTGACCTGGCAGGAAATCGTCTACCTGCTGATGCCGATGTCGTTGCCGGGTCTGGCATCGACGGCGCTGCTGCTGGTGATCCTGTCGTGGAACGAAGCGTTCTGGAGCATCAACCTGTCGAGTTCCAACGCGGCGCCGCTGACGGTGTTCATCGCGTCGTATTCGAGTCCTGAGGGCCTCTTCTGGGCCAAGCTCTCTGCCGCTTCGCTGCTGGCGGTCGCGCCGATCCTGATCGTCGGCTGGCTGTCGCAGAAGCAACTGGTGCGCGGTCTTACGTTCGGGGCGGTTAAATGACCGTGACCGAGGCGAGGCTGGCGCTGATCTGCGATTGCGACGGAGTCCTGATCGACAGCGAAGCCGTGGCGGCGCGCATGCTGGTGCACGAACTCGAAGCGCGCTGGCCGGATAGCGACGTCGAACCGGTGGTGCTGCCGCTGCTCGGACTGCGCATCGAGCGGGTGCTTGAAAACGCCGCCGCGCAACTCGGCCGCAGTTTGAGCGCGGCCGATATAGACGCGATTCGCCATGCGGTCGAAATCGCTGCGATGCAGGCACCCGCCGTCGCCGGCATCACCGAGGCGCTCGCGCAGATTGCGCTGCCCAAGGCGTGCGCGAGCAACAGCTTCAGGGCCTATGTGCAGACGGTGCTGGCGCGCACGGGCCTCGAAGCGTTCTTCGGCGGCCGGCTCTACTGTGCGGATGCGGTCGCGAAGCCGAAGCCGGCCCCCGACGTGTATCTGGCGGCGGCGAGCGGTTTTGGCCTGGCGAGCAGCGCCTGTCTGGTGGTGGAGGACAGCGTTACCGGCGTGACGGCCGCAAGCGCTGCGGGCATGACCGTGCTCGCCTTTATTGGTGGCGGGCACGCGAGCGAGTCGCAGATTGACGCGTTGCGGGGGGCCGGCGCGTCCCACGTGTTCGACGATATGACGCAATTGCCGGCGCTGGTGGACCAATGGACCCAGCGGGTCACGGCGGAATCGCATTGAGACGCGCTGCAGTCACGACGCAGCAGGACGGCGCGAGCAGACGCTTTCAAACTGGATTAACGTAGTACGAGTAATACACGGAGACACATCATGGCAAGCTTAACTCTGCGTAACATCAGAAAAGCCTACGACGACAACGAAGTGATGCGCGACATCAATCTCGACATCGCCGACGGTGAGTTCGTCGTGTTCGTCGGTCCGAGCGGCTGCGGCAAGTCGACGCTGATGCGCATGATCGCCGGCCTCGAAGACATCACCAGCGGCGAGCTGAATATCGACGGCACGCGCATGAACGATGTGCCGCCAGCCAAGCGCGGCATTGCGATGGTGTTCCAGTCGTACGCGCTCTATCCGCATATGACGCTGTACGACAACATGGCTTTCGGCCTCAAGCTTGCCGGCACCAAGAAGCCGGAGATCGACGCGGCGGTGCGCAACGCGGCGAAGATTCTGCACATCGACCACCTGCTGGATCGCAAGCCGAAGCAGTTGTCCGGCGGCCAGCGGCAACGGGTGGCAATCGGCCGCGCGATTACGCGCAAGCCGAAGGTGTTCCTGTTCGACGAACCGCTGTCGAACCTCGACGCCGCGCTGCGCGTGAAGATGCGGCTGGAATTCGCCCGTCTGCACGACGAACTGAAGACCACGATGATCTACGTCACGCACGATCAGGTCGAGGCGATGACGCTGGCCGACAAGATCGTGGTGCTGTCGGCGGGCAATGTCGAACAGGTTGGCAGTCCGACGATGCTGTATCACGCGCCGGCCAACAAGTTCGTTGCAGGTTTTATCGGTTCGCCGAAGATGAACTTCATGGAAGGCGTGGTGCAGTCGGTCACGCACGATGGCGTCACGGTGCGCTATGAAACCGGCGAGACCCAGCGTGTGGCAGTCGAACCGGGCGCGGTGAAGCAGGGCGACAAGGTGTCAGTTGGGATTCGGCCCGAGCATCTGCACGTCGGCATGGTTGACGACGGCATCTCGGCACGGACCATGGCGGTCGAATCGCTCGGCGACGCGGCGTATCTGTATGCGGAATCGAGTGTGTCGCCGGAGGGGATCATCGCGCGCATTCCGCCGCTTGATCGCCATACGAAGGGCGAGACGCAGAAGCTGGGCGCGACGCCTGAGCACTGCCATCTGTTCGACGCCGAAGGGAAGGCATTCCAGCGCAAGATTGTTGAGGTGCTGGCGGCTTGATGTGCGACGGACGCGGCGCGGGCCAGGAAGTGGGTGCGCGCTGCTAGTCGCGGAACGGTTCGTGTGAAGCGCTCGCTTTGGCGAACCGTGATTTGCTTTGGCGTATTGAAGGGCGACGCGCACGGCGTTCCGCGTTCTTCATCGCGTGTGCTGATTCGGCAGGACGGAGGCCGAATCCCGTTCAGCCTGTTTCGTTCAAGCCTCCAGCGCCGCCCGCGCACACAACTCATCCGTCACCAGCCCGGACAGCCACCCACCCTTCAACACGGCGATCACCGCCTCACGCTTGCGCTCGCCGCCGGCGAAGCCAATCGTCGGCCGCCGCGGCGGCGAATCGAGCGCAACGCTGGTAACGCGCTGCCCGGTCGACGATTCAATATGCGCGCCGACCGCATCGATCGGCAAACCGAGCATCTCGGCTACAGCCTTGTGCTGCATCAGTTCCTTCACTTCCGTCGCCGTAATAAAGCCATCCTCGTGCAGTGGACAGTGCGGGCCGATATTGCCCACCCCTACAAAGGCGACATCGGCCTCGCTCGTCAGCGCTTCGACGATCCGGTAGAGCCGGTGATTGCACCACTGCGCGCGTTCGGCCTCGTTATCGGCGAGCAGCGGCGCGGGCAGCAGAAAATGCTTGCCACCGGTCTTCTCGGAAATGTGCAGCGCGACGTCATAGCGGTTCGAGGAGCCGTCCTGGGCGATCGCCCCTACCATCGATACCAATCGGTGCTGCGGACGGTCCAGCTGGGCGATTTGATCGACCGCTGCTTTCAGCGTACGACCGCTGCCCACGGCGACCACCATCGGCTTTTCCTCGTTCAGATAGCGTTCCATCACCTGCGCGCCGGCGACAGCCAGCTTGCGGTCGATCTCCTCGGGTGTGTCGTTGTCGACCGGCACGACCTCGCACATCGACAGGCCATAACGCTTCGACAACTGCTCGGCGAGCGCGAGGCAATCGGCGAGCTGATGATCCACTCGCACCCGGATCAGGTTCTTCTCGACCGCGAAGGCGACCAGCCGTTGCGCCACTGGGCGCGAGACCTGTAGCTTCTCGGCGATTTCGTTCTGGGTGTTGCCGGCGACGTAGTAAAGCCACGCGGCGCGCGTGGCGAGGTCGAGTTTCTCGTTGGACTTGGGCACGGTGGGCTTCTTGTGGTTTGCGCCGATGGTTGCAGCCGCTCAGCCTGCTGATTTCG
>JBEKNG010000020.1:0-16853 GCA_049523075.1 Paraburkholderia sp. | reverse complement strand
TTCTCGTCGCATCTCGCGACTCGTGTCGTCCGTCAGCTTCGCGATTGCGAGTCTATGTTCTGCTGGCGCGGCTCTCGCCGCGTCGGGCATTGTCACCGTGCCGGGCATGCCGCCCGTCGTGAATGCGAGCAACCTGTATAGCGAAGCGGGCGCCGATCATCTCAGTCCGGCGGTTGCCGGGGCACTGCAACGGGTCTATGTGCCTAATCTTCGCTCCAACGATGTGTATGTGATCGACCCGGCAACGTTAAAGGTGATCGATAGGTATCCTGTCGGCTATACCCCGCAGCACGTTGTCCCGTCGTGGGACTTGAAGACCCTCTGGGTGGCGAACAATGCTGAGAACCGCACCGACGGCAGTCTGACGCCGATTGATCCGAAGACGGGCAAACCTGGTAAGGAGGTGATGGTCGACGATCCGTACAACATGTACTTCACCCCGGATGGCAAAGACGCGATCGTGGTGGCGGAAGCGCATGCCCGGCTCGACTTTCGCGACCCGCACACCATGGCGCTGAAATCCAGCCTGTCCGTGCCCGACTGCAAGGGGATCAATCATGCGGATTTCTCGATCGACGGTAAATACGCGCTCTTCACCTGCGAGTTCGGCGGACGTATCGCGAAGATCGACATGGTAAAACGGAAGGTGGTGGGCTATTTGCAGCTCGACAAGAACGGAATGCCCCAAGACGTCCGCATCGCACCTGACGGCAAGGTGTTCTATGTCGCCGACATGATGGCAGACGGTGTGTTTCTGGTCGATGGCGACAGTCTGACAAAGGTCGGCTTTATCCATACGGGTATCGGTACGCATGGACTGTATCCGAGCCGTGACGGCAGGTACCTGTATGCGGCCAATCGTGGCTCGAATCTCGTTCACGGTCCTCGCCATGGCAAAGGCAGCGTGTCGGTCATCGACTTTGCGACGCGGAAGGTCGTAGTGACCTGGCCGATTCCGGGCGGTGGTAGCCCGGATATGGGCAATGTCAGTGCTGACGGCAAGATGTTATGGCTATCGGGCCGCTTTGACGACGTTGTGTATGCGATCAACACGACCACAGGTGCCGTCCACTCCATCCCTGTTGGCATGGAGCCTCATGGTCTTACTGTCTGGCCACAACCAGGACGCTATTCGTTAGGCCACACGGGCGACATGCGCTGAGCCGGGCAGCCGAGCGCAACCGGGAAGGCAGGTCGCTACCACCCCTCGTTTGCCAAGTTTGCACGCGGTTGCGACTGGCACCCTTCGAAGATGGGCCACTGAGGTCCGTCCCGCGGCGCAAGCAGATGCGAGCGCCGCGATCATTCGACCGTCGATTCCCTTCCAGATGCTTTCAATCACCCTCGAAAGCAGGCCTCGGAGCGGTTAAGCCGTTTTATTGCCGCGCTGCCGGGCTAAACGATTGACGTCTCATAGCACGGCCCATTACGCTTGAACGCTGATGGTTCCCGGCGACGGGATCAAAAGGGAACGCAGTGGAGGCTTTCGCGCCTCGAGTCTGCGGCTGCCCCCGCAACTGTGAGCGGCGAGTCCATGCCAGACGGGCCACTGGGAAACCGGGAAGGCGGGCAATGGGCGTTGACCCGCGAGCCAGGAGACCTGCCATCAAACGGCGTCGACGCATACGCATCGGGCGGGGTGCCCCGGTGAAGGTTCAGGTTCTGCTGCCTGAGCCGGTTTGCTGAGACGAACGCCATTGGAGGCAGAACCATGCTTAGAGCTTTAAAACACGTTTTCAACGACAGTTCCGCCGATGTTAGAGGCAAGGTCATCGGCATTTACGTCTTTCTCATCGCCGTCAACCTTGGCGCCTGGGCTTGGGCGCTGATTGCTTTCCATAGTCGCCCGGTACTGCTTGGCACCGCCTTGCTGGCCTACGGCTTTGGTCTGCGCCACGCGGTGGATGCAGATCATATCGCCGCTATCGACAATGTCACGCGCAAGTTGATGCAAGAGGGCAAGCATCCCGTGGGGGTCGGCTTTTTCTTTTCCATCGGTCATTCCCTGGTGCTGCTCATCGGCACTGTCGTCGTCGCCGTCACGGTGATGAGCCTGCAGAGTGGCTTTAATTCCTTCAACAATATCGCAGGCATCGTTGGCACACTGGTGTCAGGCGGTTTCCTGCTGGTGATGGCGCTTCTGAATCTGGTTGTCGCTCGTAATGTTTATAAAACTTACCGCCATGTGCGTCGCGGCGGTGCTTACGACGATGACAGCTTCAACATCCTGCTTGGCAACCGGGGCTTTATCGCCCGGATACTGAGGCCGCTCTTCCGGCTCGTCGATCAGAGTTGGCAGATGCTGCCGGTGGGATTTCTCTTCGGATTGGGATTCGACACAGTGACGGAGGTGAGCCTGCTCAGTGTCGCCGCTACAGAGGCCAGCAAGGGATTGCCGGTCTGGTCCATCCTTGCCTTTCCGGCACTGTTCTCTGCCGGCATGTCGCTGGTCGACACGACCGACGGCATCCTTATGCTCGGCGCCTACGGCTGGGCCTTCGTGAAGCCGATCCGCAAACTCTATTACAACCTCACCATCACTGTCGTCTCCGCTGTCGTGGCGATCCTGATCGGCGGAATCGAGACACTGGGGTTGATTGCGGGGGAACTGAACCTGCAAGGCTGGTTCTGGGACCGTATGAACGATCTGAATAACAATTTCGGCCTGCTCGGGTACGGCATCATCGGGATCTTCGCAGCGGCTTGGGTCATCTCCTTCATCGTCTACCGCGCAAAGAAACTGGACGAGGTGGAAATCGGCTAGGCTGAGATCATCACGGGCTGATCCCTGGTCTCGCGCCGTAGTACGTGAACGATGTTATGGAGTGAGACCAGCCTGTTCCGATAGTCTGAATGTCCGCTGTCGAAATAGGCGAGCAGCAGTTCCGGGGGGGACCTGAGCCAATCGCCATCGGGCTCAGTACGGACCCGGAAGATCCTCTGACCATGAAAGGAGTGACCTCATGCCGAGCCCTGAGCGAGTGCGACAGACTATGCTTATCGACTCTGTCTGGCGCATAGTGCTTCGCCTCGGTTTCCCGTTCGCTCGCGCCTGGTGGCAGCTTCGACGGCCTCGCCATGAGGGCGCGCTAGTCGCTATCTACGTCGGGCGGGCGCTGTTGCTGGTGAAGTCATCGTACCGGGTCGAGTGGAATTTTCCGGGTGGTAGTGTCCGGCCCGGTGAGACGCCTGATGCGGCGGCGCAGCGCGAAATGGAGGAGGAGCTTGGTCTGTCGTCGTACACGCTACTCCCCGCGGGCAGCGCCTGCGGCATTTGGGACGGGCGAAGAGACCGGGTGCATTTCTTTGAACTGCACCTCGATTGCATACCTGAACTGCGACTTGATAATCGCGAGATTATCGCCGCGCATCTGGCATCGCCGGAGGAATTGCACGGCATCGCGCTGACAGAGGCGGTCGCTGCGTATCTCGGCAGGGATCCCCGCGGTTAGAGTTAGCTCAGGCGTTCCACCGCGAAAACAAGGGCTCCTTCGGCTCTGAATAGATATGATCTGAAGCGATCAGGAAGAATCGCTGCAACCACTTCCCAAACAGGCATGGCTGCCGGCAGTATGTCTTCGACTACAACCCAACCGCCAACCATTATTTTTTGCAATCCGAATTTAAGCGATTCTATATTTGCATTGGGAGAGTGGAGACCATCATCAATCATTAAATATATGTCGTCAGGAATCGAGGTCGACAAATCCTCAAAAGTTTTAGGGTCTGTTTGATCTACATAAAAAGTCTGTATGCGATTCTCATTAAATAAGACACCCTTATCTATGTCGGCACCATATACGTCGGCAACTTCGCAGTAATCCCTAAAAGCACGCAGTGAAGCGCCAGGCGAAGCTCCAGGCTTCCCAATACCAACCATGTTTGAAATCACATCGGGGTTGTTTGTTCCCAGTCCAATTTCAAAAATACTTCTTACATTCTGTCTATCTTTAAGAATTACCCCATAGAGGTGGTGATAGTTATGGAGGGTTGCCTTGTCGCTACCATATTTATCGAGTAAATTTTTGAGATCGGAAACGGCTTTAATATCAATGGAGGTCTTTGGAAAATCTTCAATTTTTTGTATTTGAATTCCCTTTCCGTTGGTGGAGGCGGATAGTGCACTAAGAAAAGGAAATATCTGGTTGATAGCCTGAATCGTCAAAGCAGCCCTGCCTTTATAGCCTCCGGCGCTATTTGGGGCGTACAAAGGAAAGCTAAGTAGAACATCGCGGTCGGTAGAATTAAAAAAAGACCAGATCCAACGTTTTACCCTTACTAAAGCCGGAAGCTTTTTTAGATATGTCCTCAGATCTGATTTATAAGATTTTGATTCGAAGTTTCCTGCGTTTAGTCCTGTTTTCATTGCTGCCCTCACTTTGTACTAACAGTTGATGTATTCCAATAAAACGGACGCAGGTGATTTCCCACAAAACCAAGACGCAACCCATAAAAACTTCTTGACGGCATCAGGAATAGTGCCGATTACATCCTTACTTATACGTCGAGCGCTTCGGTCCGCGAATCCGTATAAGCCGTAGACAAGTTCAGCGTTTTTGATCTTTTTCCGCCGCGTACCATTGGTTTATGGACGATTGCTCACTACGAGGATAGTTTCATCCTCGGCATAGCTCAATGTCCGCCAAAAGATCGGAGGACTCGGACGATTTGAGGCTCGAATCCGCGTTGCCACAATGGGACGCCGGGTTCGGTGACAAGACCATTGCTCGGGCTGCTCATGGCGCCCGAACGGCGGTCTCGGGCGATAGGCGTTAGCTGACGGTCCGCTGGCGAACGTCTCATGACTCGCCCGTCGGACATAAGAACGGCCTTCGGCCATGAACGATCTTTTTGTATCCGGTCGGCGCGCGTCCGATTTCAGACGTGGAGCGGACGCCGAGGACCAGTGGGGGATGGCGGTTTATTTTGGAGTACGACCTGCACGAGACACGGAAGGTATCTTTTGTTCGTTGGGTTCATGCGAAGCAGGTTTTCCATCAGTCTTGGCCAGCCACGCGGCGCCCTATATTCGAGCAAATTAATCGTTTCAATGCTCGAAGACCATTCGTGCAGACAAGAGCCCACGTCCTCTGCGTCAATACCCCACGGCATGGGCGGCAGTCGATAGTACGGAGTCTTCATGACACCCCACATTGTGAGCGCGGAAAACCATTGCGGGATCACGTCGAAAACGAGCTCCGCCTTTGGAAAGCGAGCGACCAGGTCCGCAAAGAGGCGCTGCACAGCCTTCGGTTGAAGGTACATGAGCAGCCCTTGAGCGACTATGAATATGTCGGTGGTGGGCCCGAGCTCATCAGCCCACATTAAATCGAGCGCATTCGCGGCGATATGACGAAAGCGCTTTGACGGTGTCAGAAAATTTTCGCGAAACTCGATGGCCGCGGGAAGATCAACGGTGAACCATTGCATGCGGCCATTGTCGACACGGCGCCCCTGTGTTTCCAGGCCTTCACCTAGCGAAACAACAACGCCGTCAGGGTGATTCTCAAGCCAGCGCATGATCAGATGATCGATTTCCGCAGCCCGTGCGGCGAATGAGCCATCCGGGTTACCAAAGCGGCCTGCAAAATCGTAGTCAATCGCCTCGCATATCCGGGCGCTCTCGTGGTCGATCAAGACGCCGTCTGACCGTTCCGACTCGCACGCCCGGTCATACAGTGTCCACAGCATCGTTTCCGACACGCCGTGGAGATTGGATACGACGTTTGACGCTTCGATGAGTGTTTCCTGCCCGGTGGTTTTAGCCGGATGCCGTGTGACGGCCGCCACGGCGCTCAAAGTGCTCCCAGACGCGCCGCGTTGGCAGTGGCACGATTGTGGATAGGCGCGAGACTTTCCTGAATGACGCGGGTAGCAGAGTTCGCCAAACGCAACGGGTTGGCCGGCGCATTAGCCGCAATTCTGGCCAAGGCAGTCTGGCGCTCAAGCCACTGTGACGGTGACTGACTGGACGCCAACGCTACGGCTGCCGCAGAGGTTTCCCACACGTGAGTCCCAGTCTCGACGGCCACCACGATAGCCAGGTTCAAAAATCCCAGCCCAAAGGCTTGAAGCGCTTCCGATGTCGCCTCCTTCTTTTCGCGGCTCATCAGGCTGAATTCCGTCCGGTCACGCTCGTTTGGGATAGGGCCTGCGACCGCCATTCGTGCCGTGCGATATCCGACTACTTGCGCGCTTGCCGCGAACATTTCTCCAGCCTCGGTCACAGACTTTAACCAGCTATCGGACAGGTCCCGAAGCGGGGAATATGATGTCGTCGATGCCATTGAAATGCTCCCTGTTTTACGTGAACTTGGAAATCGCCTTAGCGGTCCTAGGGCGGAGGATGAGTCAGACAAGTCGTAGACCGTCGGCCAGCGCAGCGCGGTTAGCCGCGGTTGGCAGTAGAGTTCAGGCCGCACAGATGCTGTTCTTCAGACCCGGAGATACCGGACTGCAAGCTAGCCTCGGCTTATGCTGCACCACAGCAGATGCAAATACGGTCCGGTAGCGTACAGGAACGCGAACGGGCCCGAATCAGTGTCGTTTCGTCGGTTGCGAGTAGCGCGCCCCTTCGAGGCCGAGACGTTTTCTCGTCCCGGCGGTGAGTCGTAGCCGCGTCTTCGCCTAGTCTTGTCCACACGCGACGGGACCACAATTGTCCAAAATAGGCTCAATGGCCGACACTCGGCTGCATGTTGCGTATGACCGCAGCGGGTCGCGTGCCGCCTATCGTAGACACGGCGGATTGAACTTGTTCTGTCCGGAGCCACCGGGACTTCTGCAAGACTTTTCCTCAACTGATCGTCGACGGGTGCCGGAGTCCATCCTGGACCCGGATGAGTTTTTGCGATTACCATAATCAGCGCTCGCCGGAGTTGGGTGAGGAGGCAACTGCTTTTAGGCATGGTCGAAAATGTGGCGCGTGGCGAAGCCACCGTCGTGGACGAGCGTGAATGAGCCGGGCAAATGAACACTAGCTATCTCTTCGGCGAAGCCAAACCGATGATCTTGTGGCGGCGCCTGCTGTGGATGTGGGCCCTGTTCTGGCTGCTCATGCTGGCTCTTGGGATTCAGGAATCCCTGTGGACGGGCAGACTGCAGTTCTGGCGGCCGCTCGTCAACAGCGGCTCCTCAGCGCTTGTTGCCACGGTGCTGATTGCGGTGCACATAAGGCGCGCGGATTGGCGCGATAGCCTTCTCAACCAGCCGCTGCGATGGTTTCTCCGCTCCTGGGCGTCGATGCCGCTGCAAATGGTCGCTTACATCATTGCAATGTATGCGTTGCGATTTGGTATCTACGCACTGGCAGGAGCCCGGTACCAGCATGGTCCGTGGGTCGAAGTGATGGCCTACGAAGCGACGAGTTTCGTCATGTTCTATGCGTTGTTCAGCGGTATCCTTTTTGGCGCCCGGTCCTACGGGGCGTGGGTTGAAGAGCGGTTGACCGCTGAAAAACAGGCGAACCTGGCGCGACAGGCGCAACTCGCACAACTGACCCAGCAACTGCAACCGCACTTTCTGTTTAACGCGCTGAACACCGTTTCATCGCTGATCCACACTGATCCCGACGCGGCCGACATCCTGCTCACCCGTCTGGCGACCCTGTTGCGCGCAGCGACCGACGCAAGCCAGCGTCCAGAACAGTCACTGGCCGATGAGCTGACATTGCTGCGCGCCTATGCAGACATCATGGTCCAGCGTTTCGCCGATCGCGTCCGGATTTCATGGGAAGTCGATGCCACTGCACAGGATTGCCTCGTCCCCACGCTCGGACTTCAACCGCTGCTGGAAAACTGTTTCCGTCATGCTGTCGAGCGACGCAGCGCGTTGACGCACATCGCAATACGCATCAAGCGTAGCGTGAGCCGGCTGCAGATCGAGCTTGAGGATGATGGGGATCTGCAGCGTCTTCCTGAACAGCGTGGTGTGGGTCTTGGCAACCTCGAACGCCGTCTGCAGTCGTTGTACGGCACGCAGGCGAGTCTCGAATTGCGACTGCGACCGGGAAATGGCCTGATAGTTGGGGTAAGCCTGCCATGCGCGCGCTGATTGTCGACGATGAGGCACTTGCTCGCAGCAAGCTGCTGCATATGCTTCAGGCATTTCCCGATGTCGAGGTGATTGCCGAAGCCTCCGACGGCGCAGAGGCACTGATGCTGGCTGCGCAGTTGCGGCCGGACGTGATCTTCCTCGACGTACAGATGCCCGAGATCGACGGCTTCGACGTGGCAGCGTCGTTGCCGGACGACGCTCCAGCGCTGGTATTCGTGACCGCGTTCGACCAGTATGCGCTGCGGGCATTCGACGCCCAGGCAGTCGACTACCTGTTGAAACCTGTCGAGCCGGAGCGCCTCGCGCGCACCGTGCAGCGGTTGCGCGAGCCGGTCCGCGGTGCGGCTCGCCCGAGCGTTGGCATGCCGGCGCATCTGATGATCGCCGATCGGGGGCAAACGCATGTCGTGCACTGCGCCGATATTGAATGGCTGGAGGCAGCCGACAACTACGTCAACATCCATCTTCCCGGGCGGAGCCTGCTGATACGACGCACGCTGGCCGCCTTACTCAATGACCTTGCCCCTGCATTTGTCCGCACGCACCGCGGCGCTGCGGTGGCGCTGGCCGCTGTGCTCGCTGTGCGGCCACGCGGGAAAGGCGATGCCACAGTGGTGCTGCGTAGTGGCGTCGAAGTCCCCTGCAGCCGACGGCATCGGGAAACGCTGATGCAGCGCCTGCGGCACTAGCGCGGACCGCCCAATCCGCCCCACGGCAGACCCAGCTCGTCCCGGTCCGATTGCTGCTCAAGGGGCGTCAAACTACGCTGGCTGATATCACCCTATGGATGATCCGGCCATGGCTGTGTTGCTCACGATACTCAAATACGCTAATGCCCTGATCCTCGTTGCCTCATTGGCCGAGGCTCTGGTGCTCGTTGTCCGATGCGGCTGGCGCGGCTACGACTGGAAGGCAGCCAGTGTGTCTGTGGTCGACTTTCTTGTTCGTGAGTATCCGTTGCGCTGGTTGTTGCCACAGGTGTTCTGGAGCGATGCAATGAACTGGTTCTGGCGGCACAGGCTCTGGACTTTGCCGATGAACCATTGGAGTGGGTGGCTCACCTGCTTCGTTGGTCAGGAGTTCTGCTATTACTGGTACCACCGTGCGGCCCATCGGACGCGTTGGTTCTGGTGCACCCACGCGGTCCACCATTCGCCCAATCAACTTTACCTTTCCGCCGCGTACCGTATCGGTTGGAGTGGCCGTCTTACTGGTTCGTTGCTATTTTTCGTGGTCGCGCCGCTATTCGGCATGCCGCCCCAGAGCGTGCTGATGTTACTTTCGCTCAACCTGCTCTATCAGTTCTGGCTGCACGTCACCTGGATTCCACGCCTCGGGCCGCTTGAATGGATTCTCAACACGCCTTCCGCACACCGCGTGCATCACGCGTCCAACCTCGAATACCTTGATGGAAACTATGGTGGTGTCCTGATCGTGTTCGATCGACTATTTGATACCTATATCGCAGAAAGGCGCGACGTGCCATGTCGCTTCGGTCTGGTCCGGCCGACGACCACCTATAACCTGCTCACTATCGAGTTCCAACACTGGCGCGCGTTGTGGCGCGACCTCCTGTCCGCGCGTTCTGTACGCGAGGTATATGGCTACGTGGCCAGGCCACCCGGCTGGCAGCCAGACGACAAAGGGGAAACGACAGAAGAACTAAGGCGTCGTGCAGATCCACGGTCCTTCGGCGCGGGACAGCAATAGGGTTACCTATCGACCTGGGAACGGACGGTCACGGACTTTAGCCGATTGGCACAAACGGCAGGACAGCCGCCTGATCAGCAGGCGGCTAATGACGAACGAGCGCTTCGTTTATGCATCGCCCGCGTATCTCGCCGCACACGGCACACCGCAAAGGCCGGATGATCTGACCCGGCATGTGTGCCTCGCGAACTCACGCTTCAAGGGCAATCCCGAATGGCGCCTGGTCAAGGATGCGGACGTGATCGCCATGCGCGTCGACGCCCGCTACACCGCCGACGATCCCGAGAGCCTGATTGCGGCCGCGGTCGCAGGCGTCGACATCGTCGCCGGCGCGACATGGCTTGTTGCGAATCCGGTCGCGCAAGGTGCGCTTGTGCCGGTGCTGCCCGGATGGACATCCGGCGCCCCTGGCACGATCCATTTGCTGCTGCCGTCCGGGCGCTTCAGGGCGGGCAAGACACATAGCTTCATCGACTGGGTGGTGGCGCGTGTGAACGCACAGCCGTGGGCTCAAGGTTAATGCGCGGAATGGGCCACCGTACGAACAATCTATGTCCGCTTCCGGCTAAAGCGGATGTCCCACCACAGTCGAACTGGGTCGGTCATTGAAGTGCAGGCCTGACCAGATTGAGGTCGCTCGATGCGAACATTCGGTTTATGACGCTCATGGCGAGTAACATGCCGTTTGTCGGGTGAGGATAGTGAAGACACATTCAACGAAGGAGATGGCATGGGTATCGGAGGCAAGGAAAAGCAGGGGATGTCGTTTGAACGGCTGGAGCGGATCGAGCGTTTCGTCGACGACAACTATATTGTCACCGGCAAGTTGGCGGGTGCCCTTATCCAGGTATGGCGGCGTGGCGGACTTGCGTTGAACTCGGTACTTGGCCTCGCCGACCGAGAGCGGCAGGTGCCGCTAGCCGAGGATTCGATCTTCCGTATCTACTCGATGACCAAGCCCATCACGTCTGTGGCGGTCATGATGTTGGTCGAGGAGTGCAAGATCGCTCTAG
Source organism: Paraburkholderia sp. (assembly GCA_049523075.1). Taxonomy (GTDB): domain Bacteria; phylum Pseudomonadota; class Gammaproteobacteria; order Burkholderiales; family Burkholderiaceae; genus Paraburkholderia. Next base: position 6,075 of record JBEKNG010000020.1, on the reverse strand, counting down.
ACGATCCCGTCAGCAAGTACATTCCGGCATGGGAAAAGCTCGGCGTTCACGCCGGCGGCTTTATGGAAAGCTTCCAGACGCGTCAGCCCAGCCGCCCAATGCTCGTGGTCGACTTGCTGCGCCATACTTCCGGCTTGACCTACGGCTTTCAGCAGAACACCAATGTCGACGCGGCATATCGCAAGCTGAAGATCGGCGAGCTTGCGACTGAGGGCACGCTGGAGGAGATGATCGAGAAGCTGGCCACGTTGCCGCTCGAATTTTCGCCGGGTGAAGCGTGGAACTATTCCGTTTCCACTGACGTGCTCGGTTATATCGTCGGCGAGGTCAGCGGAACTCCGTTCGAGGTCTTTCTGAAAGAACGGATCTTCGATCCATTAGGGATGGTCGACACGGCCTTCTACGTGCCGGAAGAGAAAGTGTCCCGTTTCTGCGCGTGCTACGCCATCGGTGCGCTCGGCTCGAAGACCACATCCGCGCAAGGCCCGACGCTGCAGGATGATTCCCGCATCAGCCCTTATCTCAAACCACCCACTTTTGTTTCCGGCGGCGGTGGCCTCGTATCCACCGCGACCGACTACATGCGGTTTGCGCGCATGCTGCTCCAGGGCGGCGAGCTGGATGGCGTGCGCCTGCTGGGCCCCAAGACACTGGCACTGATGACCTCCAACCATCTGCCGGGTGGTCTTGACCTGCCTCGCTTGTCGCGCTCGATGTTCAGCGAGGCCAGCTACGAAGGGGTCGGTTTTGGACTTGGTTTTGCCACCACCATCGCGCCTTCGGCCACCCTGATTCCGGGCAGCGCGGGTGACTTTTTCTGGGGCGGTGCAGCCAGTACTTTCTTTTGGGTCGATCCGCGCGAGGACCTGATCGTGCTGTTCCTCACCCAACTCCTGCCGTCGAGCGCGCACCCGGTGCGTCGTCAGTTGCGCACGCTGGTCTACAGCGCGATCACGGAGTCGGGACGCTGAGGTCCGCACCTTTGGCAGCAATAGTGGATTGCCTCGCACCTGCTGGGCGATCGGTCATTGCCCTGATTCCGGTCCGGTAGGGATTTATTGTCCAGTGGCTGTTGTCGGGACAACGCCACCATCTGTCAGGGTCGGTTACGGTCGCGACCCGCGACGCGTGGCCTGTGAGTCCATGCGTGCGGGACATCGGGCAGAACCCTCTAATGTTCTTCCGCTGGTGATCGTCGAAGGCATCTTGCCGATGTTTCACTGACAGGTACGGCCGTTGCTCTCTACTCTGCGATAACGTCACGTAGGCGATCTCTCTCAAATGGGGTAACCATGACCGACTCACGAGCAACCGGCCAGGACCGTCCCGAAACACGGCCACCGTTCGTAGGTGCCAGCGAACGCCGCGAGGCGCCTGATGGCCCTCCGCTCGCACCCGAGCGCCGGGTAGGTTTTGCGATCGTTGGGCTGGGGCGTCTTAGCCTGGACTCGATTCTGCCGGCCCTTGCCGCCTGCAAGTTATCCCGGCTTGCCGCCGTAATGACTGGCGACAAGGAAAAGGGCCGACGAGTCGTCGCACAATATGGCGCTCCGGACAACGCTGTGTATGGCTACGATGAGTGGGACAAACTCGCTACAAATGATGATGTTAAGGTCGTGTACATCGTGACGCCTAACGGTCTGCACCACGAGCAGGTGAAGCAGGGCGCGCGCATCGGTAAGCACGTGTTATGTGAAAAGCCTTTGAGCAATACATCGGCGGAGGCTCGGGAGATGGTCCGCGCGTGCGCGGAGGCCGGCGTGATGTTAATGGTGGCATATCGCTTGCAGTACGAACCTCATAATCGCGAGATCGCGAAACTTGTCAGGTCCGGCGAATTTGGCAGGCTGAAGATCATCGAAGCACACAACGGCCAGGTGCAGGACAAGGCCAGACAGTGGCGTCATGATCGGCGGCTCGCCGGGGGCGGATCGTTGCCTGATATCGGCCTTTACTGCCTCAACTTCGCGCGCTTCGTCACGGGGGAGGAGCCCATCGAGGTATCGGCATGGACATGGAGCACGCCCGGAGACCCGCGTTTTACCGAAGTCGAAGAGAATGTCGTATGGCATATGCGTTTTCCGTCCGGCGTGGTCGGGCGCTTTTCATCCGCCTACGATGCGCACGAGTCACGCAATGCGCGCCTTTACTTTCAGAACGCCACCGTCCGGCTTGAACCTGCATTCGCGTATAGGGGAATCCGGCTTTATGTCACACACCGGTCCGCCGCGCGCGAAGATGTCGAAGTCATGGAGGAGCGCGTGTCGGCAGAGCAAAACCAGTTCGGTGCGGAAATGGATCACATGGCAGAGTGCGTTCTGACGGGCCGCTCGCCGGCGACGCCGGGTGAGGAGGGCGTGCAGGACCAGCAGATCATGGAAGCTATTTACCGATCGGCGGCGGCTAACCATCCGGTCGAGCTCGAACGGGTCGAGATGCTGGACGCGTTTCGCGATCCCCGCATCTCCTTAACTTAGGGCGCGCCATGCACTGGCTTCTCACCCTCTTCGCGATCCTCGCCGGCATCTCCAACCCCTTGCAGTCGGGTAGCAACTCGGCGCTGCTCAAGTCGACGCAGGCACCCGTCGTCGCCGCTTTCGTCGTTTACCTGATTGGCTCGGTATGCCTGCTCGCGTGTATTCCCTTTCTCGGTTTTCCGCTCAGGAGCACCGCCGGCAAACTGGCGGACGTGCCTTGGTGGGCCTATATCGGTGGTCTGTGCAACGCGTTGTTCCTGATGTGCACGCTGCTTGTCACAAAAAAACTCGGTTCAGCGACCTTCACTACGCTTGTCGTGATCTCGGCGGTGATCACCTCAGTGCTGCTCGATCACTTCGGCCTGCTTGGATTCGAGGTCAGGTCCGCGACATGGTTGAGACTGATCGGCGCCGCGCTTTCTGTCATCGGCGTAGTACTGATTGCCGTGTTTTAAACATGCAGGCACGCACGATAGTTAAGACTACCGAAGAGAGTCCTCGTTCGACCAGATTAGGTGTGTGCGGCGGGGCGAGGTCTGCGCCTGACCATTACGCAAAGGTTGCCCAAGACCTGGGGCGCGGTCGGCATTACCCACCGGCACCCCTTTCGGGGTATCCATCCCCCGCCGCAGCAGCCCTCGTAGTCCCGCATTGACAGTGACTTGTGAGGCTCAACGTGCCCCTTCTTTCAGCAGTGGGAAATCAAGCAGCCTCCCTCCGCAGCATCTGCTTGATACTCGTTTCGATGTTTTGCTTCGCAGTTGTTGACGCGCTTGGCAAGTCTGTCGCGCTCCAGTACCCGGCGAATGAGGTGACATTCTTCCGGATGCTCTTTGGATTGATCCCCGCTATCGCGATGTGCTTGCGTGGTCGCCCCTTGGCTGACCGACTGCGAGGCATGGATGCACGCGGGCAGATTCTCAGGTCCTTGACGCTGCTTGGGGCATCGGCGTGTTTCTTCGCGGCCTTACCTTACGTTCCGTTGAGCGAGGCCGTCGCAATCGTCTATTCCGAAACGTTACTGGTAATCGTCCTCGCTCCGGTTTTGCTGAAGGAAAGATTGAAGCGCAGGGACGCGCTTGCTGCGCTAGCCGGATTCGTGGGCGTTCTGTTGGTGGTTCGTCCCGATGGATCCAACTCAACTTGGGTCGGGCCGGTGCTTCTGATTGTGGCTGCGATTTTCGGCGCGTTATCGATTATTCAGATCAAGCGGATCCGGCCGACCGACGACTCGGGAACGACCGTCTTGTTTTTCACAGTCGTCGGCACGGTCACAGCGGGTGCGTCACTATTGTTTGCATGGCGCACACCATCGCTTGGTGCTTTAGGTTTGATGGCATTGCTTGGCGCCTTCGCCACAGCAGGCCAGCTCCTGATGACCACGGCGTTCCGCCAAGGCGACGCGGCAGCCCTGGCGCCTTACAACTACACGAGCATCGTCTGGGCAGCGCTCTTCGGCTACGTCGTTTGGGGGGAGACCGTAAGCACCGTTTCCCTGGCGGGAATCGCAATGATTGTCGGAAGTTCTATAGCGGTCGCCCTACGGGGACGGCAAGCCGCGGGGCCCTCAGTCTAGATGGGGGCCACCAGGAGGCAGAGCACACGGCCATTTCTGGCGGCATGCGACGCGCCGCTAAATCCCATGGCAGGAGGAGTAGCCGGCCAGTAGCCGTCCGTCGCGGGTTTTTGGCGAACGTCCCCTCCGCCCTTCAAAGCTGCTGCCGATGAGATGGCGTCGGGTCCAGAGTCCGGCTCGGGTCGGTCGGCTTCCTCCTTGCCGGCCTGCTGATGGCGGGCAAGGTGTGCAAGTGCTGTGTCTCAAACCGTGATGCCGATGACATTCAACGTCAACGCAAGCAGCGTCGCCCCACGGAACAAGGAACGGGCGGCCACATGGATTTCTGATGCGACATCCGGTGACCTCGGTCATATCGCGTAAGGCTGTGTAATCGACAGTGAAATCTACCTCGAGGCGGCTCGATCTACAATGCTCGCGCTTCTTATCTGTAAGGCAAACTTATCAGGGATTCATGTCTGCCCTGACTCCGCTGAGGGGTCATTTTTTCGTTTGCTTGAACACCCGCCACGAGCAGTGTCCCGTCAGCGCTACCGCGCAATTCCTGCATGAAACCGGCGGGCCGGGGAAGATCACGCGGCGACTTTTACAGCACGGCGACTCGGCGCCGGCGGTATTGATCCCCACTCAATTCACCAATAGATTCCGAATGCCATCGAGGCCATTCGACGGCATTCGAATCGGAGATATCGTCTTATGAGCGTTATCCGCACTTGCGCGGCGATTGTGCTGGCCGTGGGCGCGACGACCTGCGTATTCGCGCAGCCGGCATCGTCGCCGGCGGCCGAACTGCGAAACCGGCTGCAACAGATGCATGGTACGCATTCGATCGACGACGAGCTTGATCGGCTCACCACGACATTGCAGTTGTCGCAGAAGCAGCGCAGCGAAGTCGAAGTGCTGCTGCAGAGGCATCATGACAGGATCCAGGCGCTGATCGACGGCAATCCGAACGCATCGGAGGAACTTCTCCAGCAGCGGATCCATTCGATCAGCGACGATACGCACCGCGAGATCAACGCGTTGCTGAGTCCCCAGCAGCTCGTGCTGGTGAAGCAGATGCAGGCACAGATGAGGGAAGTAGGCCGCGGCCGCTACATCGACTCCTTGCGCAATCGCTGAAGCTGCGACTTCTTACACACCTGCATAGGAATGCTGGACTTCGGCCAATATCGGTCTCTGAAGAACGCTGCCCGAAAGCTATCGCCCATAGGCGCTATCGCCCACGAGCGGACGGTCAGGGTTCGCAACTTGAGCGGTCTCTTTCGCCGTTGTGCGCTGGCGACAAAATCAACGCCAAGAACATTTTTGCGTGCAACCTGCATCCACCGATTCGCTCAGTCCGTAAAGGTCCTTGAGGACTTGCCTCTACTCAGCTATGTTTTTGATCTTCGTTGAAGGACGGCCTGTCTTCGTGCCTGCGATTCGCGCTGCCGCATCGCTGAAGGTGTTCTGTTGCCTCCACGCATGTAACGCGAGTTTTTCGGCATTCCTGCGAACTTTATGAGGAGCATGGCCATGTCTGATACTAAAGCTGATTCACCAGCGCTCATCGATGTATTCGACCGTCGCGTCGAGCGGCGCAAACAGCGCAGGCAGTTCTTCAGAAATGCAGGCGGCCTCAGTCTGGGTCTCGTGGGCGGCACGCTGATCAGCGCTTGCGGCGGCGGTTCAGGCGTCTCCTCCATGGCTCAGACGGCCGCACCGACCGACGACGAGATTCTCAACTTCGCTCTCAACCTCGAGTATCTCGAAGCCCAGTTCTATACCTATGCGACGACCGGCAACGGTCTCCCTGCCAGCATGCTCAGCGGCGTCGGCACTCAGGGCGTCGTCATGGCCGGCGCTCAAGTGCCGTTCCAGGACCCCGTGGTGCAGGCCTACGCCAATGAGATCGCTAATGACGAACGCGAGCACGTCGCCTTCCTGCGCAGCGCGCTAGGTTCGGCGGCGGTTGCCATGCCGTCCATCGACGTGAGCGGCACCAATCCTAACGGCGCATTCTCGGTGGCGGCACGCGCT
>JBEKNG010000019.1:0-16881 GCA_049523075.1 Paraburkholderia sp. | reverse complement strand
GGCGGCGGAGCGCAGCTGGAGGGGTTTGGCCACATCGCCGTTGGCAAAGCCCAGTTCGGCGACCTTGCCGTCGCGCCAGACGGTGACGTCAAGACGTGTGGACAGCGCGTTGGTGACCGAGACGCCCACGCCGTGGAGACCGCCCGAGAACGTGTACGCACCGCCAGCGGCCTTGTCGAACTTACCGCCTGCGTGCAGACGGGTGAACACGATTTCGACGACCGGCACGCCCTCTTCGGGATGCATGCCGAAAGGAATGCCCCGGCCGTCGTCTTCTACTGACACCGACTGGTCCGCGTGCAGCGTGACCGTGATCTGCCGGCCGTAGCCGCCGAGGGCTTCGTCCGAGGCGTTGTCGATGACTTCCTGAATGATGTGCAGCGGATTCTCGGTGCGGGTGTACATGCCGGGCCGTTGCTTGACCGGCTCCAGGCCCTTCAACACCTTGATCGACGCTTCGCTATACGCGGCGTTTGGCTTTTTCGTAGACATGGTTGACTCGGGTCCGACGGTTCATCGTTGTCCACAGGTCCTGTGGACAGGTCCGTGGACAATGCGTTGAGTTTTCAAAAAAAGCGAAACGAAACAACGGGGTGGGTGGGGTGCCCGCACGGCGGGCAAACTTTTTATGGCCTGGCTCTCCCCGGCGCCACACCAGGACGGCGCGGCCGGCGCGAGCACGCGGAGGAAGCCTGTTCGCGGGGTATTTTACTGATTTCGATACAGGCGGCAATTCACGGCGTGCCAGATTGACCGTTCGGACAACGGCCAGCGGGCAGGTCCAGCCAGATTGCGAGACACCGGGCCGCCCCCGGCACACCTGCTGCGCCCGACCTGAGGCCAAGTCCCCGCCGCGCGTCACTTCCGCTTGCTCTCCAGCTCGTCCCACCGTTCCATCGCCGCCAACAGTTCTTCGTCGATCGCCGCGTAGCGTGCCGTCAGTCGCGTGCCTTCCGCGGCGTCCCTCGCGAAGATCGAACCGTCTTCGAGCTGCGCCCCAATCGTCTTTTGCTCGGCTTCCAGCGCGGCGATCTGCGCCGGCAGCGCATCGAGCTCGCGCTGATCCTTGAACGAGAGCTTGGCGGCACGCTGCGTATTGCGGCCCGCCGCGGCGCCGCTGTCTTTCGGCGCCACGTCCTTGGCGGCTTCTTTTTGCGCGTCCTGCGCCATCTGCTGCGAACGGTCGCGCTGAATCTGCCAGTCGGTGAACCCGCCGACGTACTCTCGCCACTTGCCGCCGCCCTCCGACGCGATCACCGAGGTCACGACGTTATCCAGAAACGCGCGATCGTGGCTGACCAGCAGCACCGTGCCGTCGTACTCCGTGAGCAGTTCTTCGAGCAGTTCGAGCGTCGGGATATCGAGGTCGTTGGTCGGTTCGTCGAGCACCAGCACGTTGGCCGGCCGCGCGAACAGACGCGCCAGCAACAGACGGTTGCGCTCGCCGCCCGAGAGCGATTTGACCGGCGAACGCGCGCGTTCAGGCGCAAACAGGAAGTCGCCCAAATAGCTCATGACGTGCTTTTTCTGGCCGTTGACTTCGACCCACTCGCTGCCCGGGCTGATCGTATCGGCGAGGCTCTTGTCCAGATCGAGCTGCGCGCGCATCTGGTCGAAGTACGCGACCTGCAGATTGGTACCGATCCGCACCGTACCTGCATCCGGCGGCAACTCGCCGAGAATCATCTTCAGCAGCGTGGTTTTACCCGCGCCGTTCGGACCGACAAAGCCGATCTTGTCGCCACGCATGACCGTGGCCGTGAAATTGTCGACCACCGTGCGCGAACCGTACCGCTTGGTCACATCGGTCAGTTCGGCGACGATCTTGCCGGACTTCTCGCCCTGCCCCACGTCCAGCTTGACGTTGCCCTGCACGTTGCGGCGCTCCGCGCGGTCGCTACGCATCTGCTCGAGCCGCGCAATCCGGCCGACGCTGCGCGTGCGGCGCGCTTCCACGCCCTTGCGGATCCACACTTCTTCCTGCGCGAGCAACTTGTCAAACTTGGCCGCTTCCACCTGCTCGATTTCGAGTTGCTGCGCCTTGCGGGTCTGGTAGGCGCTGAAATTGCCCGGATACGACAGCAGACGCCCGCGATCCAGTTCGACGATGCGCGTGGCGACACGGTCGAGAAACGCGCGATCGTGGGTAATGAACAGCAGCCCGGCGCGCAGCGAGACCAACAGATCTTCGAGCCAGCGGATGCCTTCGAAGTCGAGGTGGTTAGTGGGCTCGTCCAGCAGCAGGAGGTCCGGCTGCACGACCAGCGCCCGCGCCAGCGCCACGCGCTTTTGCATGCCGCCCGATAGCGAGCCGACCCGCGCCTCGCCGTTCAGGCCGATCTGCTGCAGCGTGGTGGCGACGCGCGTGCTCCAGTTCCAGGCGTCCGAATGGTCCAGCGCCGATTGAAGCGTGTTCATGCGCGACATCAGCGCATCGTGCTGCTGGCCTTCCGGCTCATCGGCGAGCTGGTTGGCAACCGCGTCGTATTCGTCCAGCAGCGCCCGGGCGTGAGTGAGGCCGGCCGCGACCGCGTCGAACACCGTGTCGTCCGTATCGAACTCGGGCTCTTGCGGCACGTAGACCGAAGTCAGGCCTTGCTGACGCGTGACGAGGCCGTCGTCGGGCTTGCTCAGATCGGCGACGATCTCTAGCAGCGACGACTTGCCCGCGCCATTGCGACCGATCAGCCCGACGCGTTCGCCCGCTTCGAGAGAGAAATCCGCGTGATCGAGCAACGCGACGTGACCGAACGCCAGTTGCGCCCCGGTAATGGTGTAAAGCGACATGGAGATTTGGAGGAGAAGACAGCAATGAGCCGGAACCGCTCATTGTACCGGGCGCGCGGGCGGATGCCTGGTTGCCGGAAGATATAGGCTGGGTGGCCCGGGGGCGGCACCTGCGACAACGGACCAGATCAGCGGACTGTCAAATTCCGGTAATATTGCGCGTCGCCGCGCGCCCCAAAAAGGGGCGGACCGCGCGGATTGTTGTAGCGAACTGAAGAAAGAGCGTGTCGTGAGCGAAGTCATTGTTGAGTACAAGAGCTGGGTCTGCCTGATTTGCGGCTGGATCTACAACGAAGAGGAAGGTCTGCCGGAAGACGGTATCGCGGCGGGCACGCGCTTCGCCGATATCCCGGAAAACTGGCGCTGCCCGCTGTGCGATGTGGGCAAGGCGGAATTCGCAGTCGTGGAGTTCTGAAGCAACTCCGCGGATGCCGACGCGCAGCCGGAGGATGGCGGCGCATGGCGATCTGAACGGCCCGGCAGACTTCACGTCCGCCGGGCCGTTTTGTTTGGTTGGTGAAATTAGAAAATGCGCTTCGCGTGGGACGTCGACCACGGCCACGGTGGCTTCATGGCGCCGGCAATCCGGAATTGCGCTCACATGCTCACGCTTTCCTTGATCGCTTGCTCGATGATTGACAGCCCCCTATCAACCTCAGCTTCCGCAATAGTCAGCGGCGGAGCGAGGCGGACGACGTCACCCAACCCCGGCAACTGAACAATGTTCATGTGCAAGCCGAGTTCGAGACAGCGACGCGTGATTGCAGCGGAGAGCGCTGGCGCCGCAGATTTCGTTGATCTATCGCCGACGATTTCGATCCCGAGCATCAAACCACGTCCGCGCACGTCGCCAATACATTCGAAGCGGCTTTGCAGCGTCTCCAGACCGTCGCGCAAACGGCGACCGATTTTGCCGGCGCGCTCGACCAGGCCATCCCGTTCAATGATCTCGATGACTTTGAGGCCGACAGCCGCCGGCATCGGATCCGACACGTGCGTCGTGTAAAAGAGAAACCTGCGTTCGTGAGCCTGATTCTCGATTTCCTGAGTCGTCAGCACGGCAGCCAATGGAAGGCCCGCGCCAAGCGTTTTGGACAAGATCAGGAGGTCGGGCACCACGCCGTCACGCTCACATGCGAACATCGTTCCGGTTCTGCCCATCCCCGTTTGAGCTTCGTCCACGATCAGGAGCATGCCGCGCTCGGCACACTTCTGCTTTAGCGCTTGCATATATCCTTGCGGCAGTTCGATCAGGCCACCCGAGCTCAGGATAGGCTCGGCGATAAACGCCGCGAGGCTGCCGCAAGACTGCCTGTCGACAAGGTCGAATGCGTAGTCAAGTCCAGCGGCCCAGTCATATACACCGTTGCGTTCGAACCGTGGCCGGTACGGATACGGCGCCGGAATGGCAAAGGACCCCACGGCCGCAGGACCGTAACCCTTGCGACCCGCGCTGTAGGTGGCTGAAGCTGCGCCGCCCGTCATGCCGTGCCATGATTGGGCGAAGCTGATGACCTCGTGCCGGCCGGTGACGAGCTTTGCCATCTTGATCGCAGCTTCGTTGGCTTCGCCACCGGTGCTGAGCAGTAAGGAACGTTCGAGTCCTGCAGGGGCGATGCCGGCGAGGCGCGTAGCCAGATCCACCACCGGGCGCGAGAGCATCCCGCTGAAAAGGTGGGTGAGATTGCGTGCGCTCTCGGCGATGACTTCGGCAATTTCCGGATGAGAGTGGCCGAGCACCGCGCTCATCTGTCCAGAGGTGAAGTCGAGTATCGCGCGGCCGCTCGAATCATAGACATTGCTGCCGCTGGCCCGCTCGATTATGACGGGCGAGAATGTGCCACCGTAGCGGATCAGATGCCGCTGGGCCTTTGACCAAAAATCCCGATCGGTTTGTGCTGACATGACTTGTGTCCAGAGTGAATGGCGGGCGTGCCAAAGGTCAATGTATGCGATCTGCGCCGGTGGGAAGAAACGAAAAGTTCTGATGCCTCGCATTTGGGGAGTTGATGCGACCATGTCACAGCTGGATTTCGATTCAGTTGGCCGACCTCGACGGTCGCCGCGTCGACGGCGTCCCGCCCGTGTCGATATCGGCTCCTTTCTCGCGCACTGAGGCTTCAGTCGGCCCTTTGGTTTTGAGCGTTTTTGCTATACTCTGCCCTCGCTGGCGTGCTCGGACCTGTCAGCGACTGCCTGTTTGCAGGATTTAAGCCGAGGTTTTACCCGTCTCGGAGACTGCAGCAGCACCAGAGCAGTTGTCGCGGCTGCAGGGTTATTTTGTAGCGGCGTGCAGCAGAGACGGCGGTAAACTAGGGTTGTCAGGGTTTCACGGCGCTTCATTTAGGACGAAGCAGAAAAAGCCGGAAATGCCCATGGGCAAGGTCAAGAGATTAATTGAAAAGGTTTCTGCCTTCCCCGTTACAAGGTCTATCTCCCCGTAGTTCAATGGATAGAACAAGTGCCTCCTAAGCGCTAGATACAGGTTCGATTCCTGTCGGGGGGACCAACAGGTCCTGCAGCACCTCTCCCAGATTTCATATTCAGCCCGTCGCTTGCCCGACACGGGGCTTTTTGCTTTCGTCTATCGCGTCACATCCGCTTCGCACCGCCAATGCTCGGGGTATAAAACCGGGCCAACCGCCCCATCCCCCAACCCTTCGCCCCACAGAATCCCCCTCCCCATGCAATCTTCCACCCCCAGTTCAACCACGCCTAACTGAAACAGACGGACAAAGGAAATGGAGCGGTTTTTCATGGGACGCGGGAGCGCCGTGACGTACTTACTGGGTCAACGTCGTACTTGGTTTGCAAAAATCTCAGCCGCATCAAGCGGCAACGTCGAAATGGAGTCACGACAGGTCGAGCTAATCGAACGCCTGATACTCGACGTCCGCGCGGGCCGGCTTCACACCTTCGAGTTGACGCATCCGAAACCCGTCGCGATCTTCATCTCAGACTAGCGGCCCGCCAAGCTTCCCTTTAACCACGCCGCAATCGCCCCCAACGCTTCCACCCCCTGCGGAAACCGTGCGACCTGGCCCGGCGTCACCGGAAAGTTATGCCCCATATCCGGCGCATGCAGATGAGTCACCGCCACGCCCGCCGCCTTCAACTTCCCCGCATAAGCAATCCCTTCATCGCGCAACACGTCGTAGTCCGCGGTGGTCACCAGCGTCGGCGGTAGCGCAGGCACTTCGCGCAACCGCAGCGGCGCCACATTCGGATCGTCCGCCGAAACGCCCGGTGCATACTGCTCCCAGAACCAGCGCATCAGATTCGCCTCGAGCCCGTAGCCGCTCGCGTTCTCTGCATAGGACGGATAATCCGCGCTCGGATGATCCGTGACCGGATAAAGCAGCAGCAGCGCACGCAACGCATGCGCCTTCGCCGGCTCCTCGGCGCAAAGCCGGTTACCTGTCACCGCGGCCAGATTCGCGCCGGCACTATCACCACCCAGAACCAGCCGCGACACGTCGCCACCAAACTCATGCGCATGCTCGGCCGCCCAGTCAAAAGCCGCCAGCGTATCTTCCAACGCCGCCGGATAAGGGTGCTCCGGCGCGAGCCGATATTCGACCGAAACAATGATCACCCCCGCCGCCTCGCTCAGCAGACGGCAGAACGGATCGACGGTCGCCACTTCGCCGATCACCCACCCGCCCCCATGGGTGTACACCATCACCGGACGGGCAGTGTTTCCACCCGGCGGCAGATAAATCCGCGCGCCCAGCCCAGCCGCAATCTCCACATCGCGCGTCTCAACGCTATTAGGCAAACCGGCTATCGACTCGCGCCTTTCCAGCGCTCGCATCATGAAACCGCGCGCCATACGCACCCGTTCCTCATTCGACGTAGCCGGAGGCACCGCGCCTGCGGCCACCGCCTGCTCATCCAGGAAACCACGTACAGCTGCATCAAACGCCTTACGCTCTGTCATAAAGAATCCCCGGGCCACGCCGCAAATGATTGAAGTGGATGAAAAATACCGCAAAAGCCAATCCGCTGCTGTGGCCGGCGCAGCCACGCGGAAATCCGTCCGCATAAGCAAACAGGCCCGCATCTCCGTCGAGATGCGGGCCTGCTTCCTGTCGACAAACGCCAACCCACGGACGCCCTAGGCTATCTGCAATCGTGCCAGCCGAAATCCATTAGCGAATGTTATAAACCGGCGGCGAATAAGTGCTAACCGTCGTTTCACCGCGCTGTCCCGCTTGAGTTGAACCACTAGCACCCACACCATAACCAGTCGCATCAGTTTGAGCGCTGGCGTTTTGCGCGGCCACGCGCGCTTCCGCGGCTTGAATGTTTGCCGGGTAGTCGTAGTCGTCCGCCGTCGCCGGGTTGTAGCCGGCCTTCTCGAGCTGGATCAGTTCATTGCGAACCTGTGCACGCGTCAGCGACTCATTTGTCTGAGCAAACGAAACGACAGGAGCGGTCAAAATGGCAGCAAGCGCAATGGCCTTGATGAGTGATTTCATGGTGGCACCTCCAAAGATTGTTTTATGCGGCGCTACAAACGTGAATGTCTGGAGCCCATAACAACAGTCTAGAGCCCTTGAATCCTAGGATGAAGACCGCTATTTCGAATTCACTGTTGTGATAAATCTCACAATCACCACCGCACGTTTCACAGCGGTCAAGGCGTCGCCAAGTGGCGGCCCGGTCGCTGAACACTGTCACCGGTTGCTCCTCAACGAGCCGTTCGCGCAGACCTCTTCGCGAAAGCGCAATCGCGTTGAAATGCGCCCTTGTCAGGTCATCGACCACGCAATCCGTAGGGCATAAATTGACGCCGTAAACCCACCGTATTCGTCGGATTGACCCGCGTGGCACACGCGTACGCTTCAATCTATGCGGTGCCTGGATTGCGCGAGATTTGACGGATCCCTTATCTGACGAAAGCAGATAGCCGTCCTCATCACGCTCCCGTCAAACCGCCTTATTCATCAGACGTAATCGACACGGCTGGACCAGCCGGAGCGGCTCATGGAGACACGTATGAACACGTTTATCGACGAAGGCATCGCGCATATCGCTCGAGTGATGCGACCGGCCTTGCACGGAGATCTCGGGGGCTCCTATCTGCCGTCCGCTTACTGGCGCCAGCGTCTTTATCAAATTCTCGATACCGCGCACCTCACGAATGCGCAGCTTCGCACGGTCGACAGCCTGTTGCTGGAACTGGACGAATTCGATCTCTGTACCAAGCTGCCCTTGTCCCGACAGCCCCAGCTTCAACTGGCCCAGTAGCGCTTCGCCACGATCACAAGTACAGTCTGCCGGACCCAACTGCAGATAGAGAAAAAGGCCTCTCGATCAGGCCTTCGCTACGGTGGGCCATCCGAGACGCGCCGCTCGCCGCAGACCAGATTCAACCACCAGATGATGGAACGGCGCGATCAGCGTAATGTAGGTCCGCCCCAGACGGTTATGGCAATGCACTACCGTTGAGACAATCAGGTACGGGCGTGGTCCCGTCGACAGCGCCCTCATCTCGCGCATCACCGACACCCGGAAGTCGAGATGCCTGTCGTCCTCGCCCAAAATGATCTCGTTCGGCCGCGGCTCGTAAATCCTGAAGATATCAACGCGTTCGTTGCTCGCTGGCCTGGACGACATTCGTAGTTGCCTCGTGGTCTTGATACCGAATCGGGCAACCAGCACATCGCGCATCGACAAGAGCCACGCCACCCAGGAAGGTTGATGGGCAAACAGGAATCGCGCTAACAACTCGGGATCGGTGATCGCATCTTCGGGTAAGCGGATGGCGTAAGCATCCGCCAGATAGGGCGCGGCATACATCCCCGCGACACGCGAATCATCCGGAACCGACACCGGCAGGACCGACCACTTTGTTGTTTGCATGGCTCGTGACGCTCAGGTGAAAATCAACAACTGCCAGCACATAGGGTGGTTGTTCGCTACGTCTCGTCGCCAACCCGCCCAATAAATCAGGACTCTCCACTAACATCGTAGCCATCAAACCATCCGCTTACCGAAGCGGATGGCGACGACATAGCATAGGAACACCCGACTCACTGGAGCCACTTGCGCACATCCTGCTCCCACGCAGGCTGTCCACAGGAGGAAGGATTCTCCGGCCCCAGCACGGTAATGTAGCCGCGCGTCTTCATGCATGCTTCGTACGCCCGCACTTTCACGCAGCGGCCCTGCCCCGCGCTTTGGGCTGCGGTTTTGCAAACGGCAATGGAATGGTCCATCGGTCCAAAATCCAGATCGTCAGCTTGCGACGTAATAGGCGCATCGGCCCCGCTGGCAGAGAACTCAACCGGACCGCCCTGGGTGCATGCCGTGAGCGATACGGCTGCAGCCATGGCGCCAGCCAACAAAAGCGAACCGAGGAGTTTCATCGTCCCATCTCCGTTTGTCTTGACCGGGCCATGATACGCCCGGCATCGGCATCGGCGTAGCGGTGCCGGCTGGCTCCTTTTCAGCGATAATCGCCGCCATCCGTCTGCCCAAGCCCGCGCGTCGCAATCGCGTCGCCCGGGATACGACAGACTAGCCAGACACCGCGATCGAAGACTATCCGGCGGGGTCACGTTAAACCGGTCATTCCGGCACGCCCCCACCCCAACGCACCTTATGAGCAAGACAGCAAACCCACAGCGCCAGGTCGATACCCTGCTTCGCCAGGCCGTAGCCCTGCAGCAAAACGGCGCGTACGCCGAGGCGGAAGACCTTTACCGCGAGATTCTTAAGGTGCGGCCCAAGCACTTCGACGCCATCCAGTTGCTCGGCGCATTGGCGCTGCAGTCGGGTCGCCTCGAGGAAGGCATCGAACTGCTGGAAAAGGCGGTCGCGATCAATGGTATGCAGGCGCCGATCCACTCCAATCTCGCCTTCGCCTACAACGCCGTGCGGCGCTTCAAGGAAGGGCTCGCCAGTGCAAATCGCGCGCTCGCGTTGCAGACCGATTTCGTCGATGCCTTGAACAATCGCGGCAACGCACTGGCGGGTCTGGACACGCCCGCGGAAGCGCTGGTGAGCTTCGATCGCGCCCTGAAGTTGCGCCCTGAGTTCGCGCTTACATGGAGCAACCGTGCCTGCGTGCTACGCGATCTCGGCCGTCCCGCGGACGCCCTCGCGAGCTGCGACCGGGCCATCGCTTTGCAACCGGCCTACGCGGACGCATGGAGCAATCGCGCGAACGCCTTGAGCGATCTGAATCGCCCGCAGGATGCGCAACAGAGCTACCAGCGCGCGCTCGAATTCGCGCCCGCGTTTGCTGACGCGTGGAACAACCTCGGTCTCACGCTTGTCGACCTGAACCAGCATGAGCAAGCGCTGCAGAGCTACGAACATGCGCTGACGCTAAGCCCCGAATTCGCCGAAGCGCACTGGAACGAATCCCTATGCCTGTTGCAACTGGGCCGGCTCGAGGAAGGCTGGCAAAAGTATGAGTGGCGCTGGAAACGCAATCGGATCAAAGCGAGCCAGAGGGTCTTCGAGCAGCCGTTATGGCTGGGCGATTTCTCCATCGCCGGCAAGACCATCCTGCTGCACGCTGAACAGGGCTTGGGCGATACCTTGCAATTTTGCCGCTACGCAGCGCTAGTGACCGGTCTGGGCGCAAAAGTCGTCCTCGAAGTCCCCTCAGAACTGATCCGGCTGCTGACGAATCTGGACGGCGTGACCCGGTTGATAGAGCAGGGGCAACCGCTGCCGCCCTTCGATTGCCACTGTCCGTTGCTCAGCCTGCCGCTCGCTTTCAAGACTGAGCTTGCGAGTATTCCCGGCACCACGCCCTACCTGTTCGCGGACCAGCAGGCATCACAACGCTGGGCCGAACGCATTGCACACGATGCAGAGGGCGACGGCCTTAAAGTCGGCCTGGTGTGGGCGGGCGGAAGTCGACCGCATGTGGCAGAACTCAGGAAAAACGACGCACGACGTTCGATCACGCTCGACGCGCTGCGGCCGATCCTCGAAGTCCCGCATGTCCGTTTCTACAGCCTGCAGAAAGGACCGGCAGCACAGCAACTGGCGCAGACGCCAGAACTCGGCCAGCAAATAGTCGATTACTCGGCAGAACTCGCCGATTTTGCGGACACCGCCGCTCTGGTTGCGAACCTTGACCTGGTCATCTCGGTGGATACGGCCGTGGCCCACCTTGCCGGCGCGCTCGGCAAACCGGTGTGGATCCTGAATCGCTTCGATACCTGCTGGCGCTGGATGCTCGAGCGCCAGGACAGCCCGTGGTATCCGAGCGCGCAACTGTTTCGCCAGCCGGTGCTGGGCGATTGGGACAACGCGATCCAGGCAGCACGCGCGGCACTTGCAACGCGCGCCGGGAGCGCTATCGCGGGGCGTTAGCCCGCGGGCGACGCATTCCAGAACCAGCGCGCCACACCGCCGCTCTCTGCCCGCCGTCCGCGCTTCAATCGCGCTTCGGAATGTTGAGGCCACGCTCCACCGCCGGACGCGCCACAAACGCATCCAGCACCCGCTTGACGTTCGGGAAATCTGCAATTCCCACCAGCTCAGCGGCCTCATAGAAGCCGATCAGATTGCGCACCCACGGGAAGGTCGCCATATCCGCGATCGTGTAGGCGTCGCCCATGAGCCACTCACGCCCCGTCAGCCGCTTCTCCAGCACGCCAAGCAAGCGCTTCGACTCGGCGACGTAGCGCTCGCGCGGACGCTTGTCCTCATACTCTTTGCCGGCGAATTTGTGGAAGAAACCCAGCTGGCCGAACATCGGGCCAATGCCCCCCATCTGGAACATCACCCATTGAATCGTTTCGTAGCGGCCGGCGGCATCCTGAGGAATGAACCGACCGGTCTTGTCCGCGAGATAAATCAGGATTGCGCCGGATTCGAACAGCGGGAGCGGTTTGCCATCGGGGCCGTTCGGATCGATGATGGCCGGGATCTTGTTGTTGGGGTTCAGCGAGAGGAACTCAGGCGTCATCTGATCGTTCGTGTCGAAGCGCACCAGATGCGGTTCGTAAGGAAGACCGGTCTCCTCGAGCATCACCGAGACCTTGACGCCATTCGGTGTAGGCAGCGAGTAGAGTTGCAGGCGATCAGGGTGCTGGGCCGGCCACCTGGCCGTGATGGGAAACGCGGAAAGATCGGTCATAGAGGCTCTTTGGACAGGATGAGTGGACGCGGTAACGCTGATGCCTCGTCGAGGCAACCGGGTCCGGCGAACAAAGCGATCAATATAAACGCTCTCGCCAAACTTTTCTCCCGGGTACGCAAGGCGGGACTGCCCGACATTCACGAAGGAAGCGGGCGCTTGCCTCAATCCCAACCCCCATCCTGCGAGCAGTTGTACTGATCAACTTCCACCGTTCTCGCGATGCTGAAAGCCCATCCCTCTCACCACGGATCGTGCGCCGCGCTCCCGGCGCGCCGGTTATAACCCTCGCGTCACAAGGCCGCCCCCACCGACATCAACAGGACCTTCTCCTCGCCGTCCAGGTATTCCCACGCCGAAGACAGCCAATCCGCGAAGCCGGCGCAAACATATTCCACCTCGAGTGGCGCCTTGCCCTCGAGATATTGCCGCTCGAACATTGAGATCACTTTCTCAGGTGTCATCGCCTACCTCGCGTCCTTTCGATGCACCCAGTCTAGGCTTGTGCGGCCACGCGCAGCAGGTTTTACCGCCCATCGTTTGCAGCCAGTCCTTTGCTGCAGCGCGCAAAAAAAGGCGCCGAAGCGCCTTTTTCGTCAAACCGGCCTGCCCGTTACGGCGCGTTCCGCTTGGCGTTGTCCTTGGCCTGTTCCTTACCGTCACCGTACGCCTTGCGGACTTCGCCCGCGCCTTGCTGGAGGTCGCCCTTCAGTTCCTTGGCCTTGTTACCCGTGGCCTTGCCGACAGCCTCGTTAACCTTGCCCTTGACCTGTTGTCCGACACCTTTCACCTGGTCCTTATTCATGTTCGGCTCCTTGCGATTGCAGTGCCAGCGCGAATTTGCGCCAGTACTTTTATCTCAGCAACGGGTGTGCCCGGCGGCGAACCGCCCCGCGGATCCAAACTGAAAAAATTTTCGCCCCGACCCTAAAGTCAAGAATCGCGTTGCCGTTAATGTGGCATGGACCACACTCTGACCGCGCCGAACAACGCCTTGTTGGCAACGCTCATCGATCAGGACATCGCGCACATTCGCCGCGTGATGGAGCCCGCGCTACTCGGCGATCTGGGTGGTCCGATCCTGCCGCCTGCCTACTGGCGCAAACGTCTGCATAACCTGCTCGATGCCGATCACCTGACCCATGCGCAACTGTGCGCGGTCGACGGCCTGCTGCTGCAACTGGACCAGTTCGACCCGGCAGACCGCCTGCCCGAGTGGAAAGCCATGCCGCTTGGCGCACACGAGAGCCAGCCGGCGCCGAGCCAGCGCGTCAGCTAACCGCGCGGCTCTCTGCCGCCTGGTCTTCCCTCCCGATTCCCATTCCTGCCGGCAACGCAGTCGGCAAAAAAAAGCCGCGGACTTACGCCGCGGCTCGAACACACCGTAACGCGGAGATCAGCGTCACTGGGTCTAGCCTAACAACCCTTTATTGCGCTAGCAATCTGACTGACCGCGAATTTACCGTTGTTGACCGTAAGCCAACAGTTGCCTTGACATTCGAGACCGTTAGCGTTTCAAAATGTCGAACCTGCATACAGGACGCTTTCTTGCCTGACGTATTGGCAAGGTTCTACTTGGCTATTCCCGCGCAGCATCAAAACGTCTTCTATGTGCCATCTTTGCTCGTCGAAAAAGGGGAATATCGGGAAAAAGGGACAACTCCAGGTCATAATGTCCGCAAAAATCCCCAGCAAGGACCGCTAGTGACCCAAGCCCCACCGCTCGAGCTGCTAAAACAGGCGCGCACCCGCTTCACCCAACGAGAAATCGCCGCTCATGTCGGCAAGGACATCAAGACCGTGCGCCGCTGGGAAAAGGGCGACACACCTTGCCCGGCGATGCTCGAACCCGCGCTGCGCGACCTGCTGCACGCGAGCGCCGCCAGCAAGCAGGGCGCTTCAAACGGCGAAGCCAACTTCCGCTTCATCGACCTGTTCGCCGGGATTGGCGGCATCAGGATGGGCTTCGAGGCACAAGGCGGCGCATGCGTCTTCACGAGCGAGTGGAACGATTTCTCGAAGAAGACCTACCTGGAAAACTACGGCGCGGATCACTCGTTCATCGGCGACATCGTGTCGTTTCCCGCCGGTGAGGTGCCAGCTCACGACGTGCTGCTCGGCGGCTTTCCCTGCCAGCCGTTTTCCATCGCCGGGGTCAGCAAGAAAAACGCGATGGGTCGGCCGCACGGTTTCGAATGCGCCACCCAAGGGACGCTTTTTTTCGACGTCGCCCGCATCATCGCGGCCAAGCGCCCCGCCGCGTTTCTGCTGGAGAACGTGAAGAACCTGTTGTCGCACGACAAGGGCCGTACCTTCGAAGTCATCCTGCAGACGCTGCGCGACGAGCTGGGCTACGAAGTGCACTATCGCATCGTGGACGGCCAGCATTTCACGCCGCAGCACCGCGAGCGCATCATTATCGTTGGCTTTCGCGACAAGACCGCGTTCTCCTGGGACGACCTGCAGCTGCCCACCGTCGGCCCGCGCCTCGGCTCAATCCTGCATCGCACCGACGGCAGCGAGCCGATGCTGCCGTGGGATCACGATCGTTTCTTCGACCACGCGAAAAAACGCGTCCAGCCGAAGTACACGCTGACGCAGAACCTGTGGACCTATCTGCAGAACTACGCGGAAAAGCATCGCGCGGCGGGCAACGGCTTCGGTTTCGGCATGGCCTATCCGGACAGCGTGACGCGCACCTTGTCGGCCCGCTATCACAAGGACGGTAGCGAAATCCTCGTCGACCAGGGTAAGCGGCTGCGCCCGCGGCGTCTGACGCCGCGCGAATGCGCCCGGCTGATGGGCTTTCCTGACACGTTCCGGATTCCGGTCAGCGACACCCAGGCCTACCGCCAGTTCGGCAACAGCGTAGTGATGCCGGTCATGCAGGAAGTCGCGCGCATCATGCTGCCGCACGTAGAGGCGCTGCTGAAGCCGGCCCCACAGGCGCGCGTGCGCTTCGGCTGATGGTCGACATCGTCGACGCCGCCACGCGCAGCCGGATGATGTCCGGCATACGCGGCCGCAACACCAAACCGGAGCTGCTGATCCGCAGCCTGCTGCATCGCCAGGGGTTCCGCTTTCGCCTGGACGCACGCGACCTGCCGGGGCGTCCCGATATCGTCCTGCCGCGCTATCGCGCCGTCGTGTTCGTGCATGGCTGTTTCTGGCACGGCCACGATTGCCCGCTCTTCAAATGGCCGCAGACTCGTCCGGAATTCTGGCGCGACAAGATAGGCCGCAACCGCAGCAACGACGACAAATCGCGCGCCGCTTTGCTCGCCGCCGGATGGCGCGTGGCCGTGGTGTGGGAATGCGCTTTGCGTGGAGCCAATCGGGATATCAACGGCGTGCTGCAACGGCTGACTGACTGGCTGCACAGCGACGCCACGGAGCTCGAGGAGCGCGGCTGAGTCCCGCCTTTGGTCCACAACAATTCCACAGTTTGGGTCCGTTGGACGTGACCCGGTTCGAGTAATCGAATCAGCCGCCGGTGATACACTCGATTAGCTCACCCGTGTCTGTCCGCAGCACCATTTCCGGCAGCTCGGCCCATCTGAGGACCATCCTTAAGGGAGGCATACGATGGCTGATTTCCGTCTCTGGTCCGACGAGTTCCCCACCAACGGCTTCATGTCGAAAGCGCAGGAATATCACGACAAAGCATTCGGTGTGGATGGCGAAAACATCTCCCCGTCGCTGCAGTGGGAAGCGCCGCCGGAAGGCACGCAAAGTTTCGCCCTCACCGTCCATGATCCCGACGCGCCCACCGGCAGTGGTTTCTGGCACTGGGTCGTGGTGAACATCCCCGCTGATGTCCGCTCGCTGCCGAGCAACGCCGGCACGCCCGATAGCGGCCTGCTGCCCCAAGGCGCCCTGCAGGTGCGCAACGACTACGGCACGGTCGGCTTCGGCGGCGCCGCACCGCCGCGCGGCGACAGGACGCATCGCTATATCTTCCGCCTGCATGCGCTGAAGGTCGCGCAACTGCCGATCAATGCGGACACCACCAATGCGGTCGCACGCTTCATGACCCATCTCAACGAACTCGATTCAACGACCCATACCGGTCTGTACGAACTGAAATAGCCACGCGAAGCGGCGCCGGGCAGCGTGTCATACACGTCCCGGCGCCGCGGGCGCAATGCGACGACCCGGAGACAGGTGCACGTCCTTTGCCGCCAACTCGGATTCGCATCTCATAGCAGTCAATAAAATCCCAGACACGATGCACGCACAAGCTTCCGGCAATCACGCTTCCAACCCTGAGGGTGCTCCCGCCGGCGCCCGCCCCACCCCACCCGAATCCGAACTGGGGCTGCCCCTGCCGCAACGCTACTGGGCGATCGTCGTGGTGGCGCTCGGCATTACGCTCGCCGTTCTCGACAGCGCGATCGCTAACGTCGCGCTCCCCACCATCGCCCGCGATCTGCATGCTAGTGCTGCCGCCTCGATCTGGGTGGTCAACGCGTATCAGCTGGCAGTCACGATCTCGCTGCTGCCGCTGGCGTCACTCGGCGACCGCATCGGCTACCGGCGCGTCTATCTGGGCGGCCTGATCCTTTTCACCATCGCCTCGCTTGGCTGCGCGCTCGCCACCTCGCTGCCGACGCTCGCCCTCACTCGCGTGATCCAGGGCTTCGGCGCGGCCGGCATCATGAGCGTGAATACGGCGCTGGTGCGCATGATCTACCCGCCTGCCCACCTCGGACGCGGCGTGGCAATCAACGCCATGGTGGTGGCAGTTTCGTCCGCGGTTGGGCCGACGGTCGCCTCGGGCGTGCTCGCCATCGCGCCGTGGCCGTGGCTCTTCGCGATCAATGTGCCGATCGGCATCGCGGCCATCGTCACCGGCTTCAAGGCGCTGCCGGTCAATGCGGGCCATAAGGCGCCCTACGATTACCTCAGCGCCGTGCTGAACGCCTTTGTGTTCGGCCTGCTGATCTTCGCCGTGGACGGTCTCGGACACGGCGAAGCATGGGGAT
>JBEKNG010000018.1:0-17282 GCA_049523075.1 Paraburkholderia sp. | reverse complement strand
TGCCGATGCCGCGCGCCTGCCAGGCCGGTTCGACGCCGAACTGGCGCATGCTGGCAATCTCGCCTTGCCGGTACAGTTCGCAGGGCGATTCCCGATCCGGCGCATACAGGGTCATCGTGCCGATGATGCGGCCGTCGCACACGGCAACGTAGCAGGCACCGCGCGTAGCCCGTGAACGGGTGACAGCGGAGCTCTGATCGACGCACGTGCAGTTGAGCCCCATCGCTCCCAGCCGCGCAAACGCGCGATGCAGCATGGTTGTGAGCGCATCGAACGAATCACGCGCCGGGTCGAAGCGTCGCACTTCGATGCGGCCGGGGCCGCTGCGTACATAGTCGATCCGTTTGGGATGCTGCGTGGCTGCGCGTTTGTTCACCTTGACCATCCAGATTCATCAGGTTGATCGAAGTGTAGGTTTCGCCGGTCATTGCCCGCAAGAAAAAATCTCGTAAAAACTGCGGGTGGGGCGTCGAATTTTGTCGCCGCACGGCTGCGCGCCACGGGGCTGTGAAAAAGGCGGCGTCCTCCTTAAACGTCGCCTTTAAACATAATACTCAGCTTCATACAGCCGCTTGCCTGCCTCGTCCTTAGCGGCGAGGATCGGCGCAAACTCGATCGGCCAGTCGACGCCAATATCCGGGTCGCTCCACAGCAGGCTGCGTTCGTGTTCGGGAAACCAGTAGTCCGTGGCCTTGCACAGGCACTCGGCCGTATCCGACATCACCACGAAGCCGTGCGCGAACCCGGGCGGCACCCACATCTGCCGGCGGTTGGCGGCGCTCAGGTGCACGCCGATCCATTTGCCGAAGTTATGCGAGCTCAGGCGGATGTCCACCGCCACATCGAACACGTCCCCCGCCACCACCCGCATAAGTTTGCCCTGCGGGTGCTGGATCTGATAATGCAGCCCGCGCAGTACGCCGCGCCGCGAGCGTGAATGATCGTCCTGCACAAACTCGACGTCCGCGTCGACCCGGTTTGCGAACTCGTCGGCATTGAAGGTTTCGAAGGCGCTGCCCAACTCGTCGCAGAACAGGTCCGACTCGACAATCTTGACTTCGGGAAGCGCGGTCCGCGTCACCTTCATGCTCATGCCACCCGCTCCGTAAAGAGGTGCTGCCGCTCCGGGACGTGAACTCGCACTGCATCTCGCAAGCCGTTCGCGTCCGCTTTTCGCCCGATATGTCGCGCCTGGTCGTGCCGACGGAGGATAGCGCGCGCTCATGATGACATCTTCACGATTCGGTAGAGCATCCAGGTCGCGCTGCCGGCGAGGCCCGCCGTCATCGCCCACGCGACGCCTGTCACGCCCCACAGATGGGTCGAGGGCGGCACGATGATGACCAGTGCGATGGCCTGCAGCACCGCCGCGTGGGTGGCTACCTTGGGCGCGCCGACCCCGCGCAGATAAGCGACCAGCATAGAGTTCGTCGCACCGAACGCCATATTGATGACGAAGATCCTGAAGAGCGGCACCGCGGACATCCACGCGGGCCCAAGCACCAGCATGAAGAGCGGCGCGGCGGTCCAACGCAGCAAAAGTACGATCGCCACCTCGCCGATCACGATCACGGTGAGGTAGCGGAAGAACAGCCTGGCGGCCGAACCGTCTTCACGGCGGTGATGCGCGGAGAAGGTTGGAAACAGATACTGGCCAAGCGCAATGGACGCATCGACGAGCAACATCTGCGCAAGCTTTGACGACATCTGATACGCGCCCAGCGCCACCGGGCCGAGCAGCTTGGCGACCAGCACCTTGTCGAACTGGTTGAGCAGCAGATTGACGACGCTGCCTGCCCAGATCCAGCGGCTGAAGTTCACGTAATGGCCGATACCGTGCCACGCGAGCCGCACCGGCGGGCGCGGCCCCATGGTCGTCCAGGTCAGCACGGTCTTCAGCGTCTCGCCCGCGACCATGCCGATCAGCACCGCAAAGACGCCTGTGCCGCTCCACGCGCAAGCGAGGCAAATCGCGCAATCGGCGAAGGCCGAGAAGGTTTCGACGCCGGCCAGTTGCGCAAAGCGCCGCTCGCGCTGAATGATGTAGTAGGCGGGTGAAGCGACGCCGCGGATCAGCGGCAACGCGGCGGCCATCTGCAACAGCAAGAGCGAGCCGCCTAGATGGAATTGCGCGTTCATCAACGGCGCAAGCGCGATCAGCAACAGCGCGATCAGCATGCCGCGCGTGGTCAGCGTGGTCCAGACCGCGCCGAGTTCCCGGCGTGTCGGCATGCCCTTCGCCTGCACCACGGCCTGGGCAAGACCGGTGTCGCTCAGCGCCTCGGCAATCGCAACCGATAGCAAGGCGACGCCTACGCTACCGATTGCGGCTGGGCCGAGCAAGCGGCCAATGGCAAGGAATTTCACCGCCGCCAGACCGCGGACCACAACCTGCTGGATCAATACCCAGGTGGCCGCGCTGCCGTTAAAGGCAGGCCTCATCGAGACAAGCGGAACCCTGATCGATCTCACCGATGCTCTCCCCTGTTAAGCATGCGCAATCCATCCCTGACACGGTAACGCGGCTGTTTATGCGGGGACCGCCATCTCCTAGCCGATATCGGCCCCACGCGGGCCTGTGACAATGTTTTTCGCTACCGTGTGTGGCATGACAAAAGACACTATCCTCATTATCGAACCCGATTTCTCCGGACACCGCTGGCGCTATGCCGAGTGGGCCGCAGAGGCCTGCGTGGAAGCCGGCTACCCCTGCGTGATCGTGACGGCTTCCGCCAACGCGACCCATCCGCTCGCGCAACGCCTCGCCGCCGGCAATGGCGCAAACACGTCCGCCGACCTGCAGATCGGCTTCGTCGACGCACCCGCCGAGGCGAGTCGTCCCGGCCTTGGCTCGCTGAGTTACGTGCGCTCCTTCCGCTATTTCCAACACATTTATCGCACCGTCAGCCGCGAACATACTGTCGTGCTGGTGCTGGTGCCCTACGTCGACTATTTCTTTTATGCGCTGCCACTACTCGGCTCACCGTTCGACAACACACCGTGGCTCGGCATTACAATGCGCGCGACCTTCCATCATCACGAGGCCGGGGTACGCGCGCCGCGCCGTCCGCTGGTCAATGCCATCAAAGGACACTTGTTTCGCCGTGCGGTCCGCACGAGCGGCCTGAAGACCTTGCTGACCATCGACCCGACGCTGGCCGACTGGTGCGCGAGTCATCCCGATCCCGGCGCCGCGCCGGTGCAGTACCTCGCCGACCCGTGTCCCGATGTGATGCCCAGAGACCCGTGGCTCGCCCGCGAGCGGCTCGGCCTCGCCGCTTACGGCCAGTTCGTGCTGGTGTACGGCTCGATCAGCGATCGCAAAGGCATCTGGGAACTCATCGACGCGCTGGCTTTGCGCGACGAGGCACCGACGCTGGTCATCGCAGGCGCCCAGACCCTGGCCGTGCAAACTCCCTTGCTCAAGGCGCTGATGCAGTTGACGCCCGCGCCCGTGGTGCTCGACCGCTTCATAGACAGCGAGACCGAACAGGATCTCTTTTCGGCCTGCGATGTCGTCTGGCTCGGCTACAAGGGGCACTACGGCATGAGCGGCGTGCTGGTGCAGGCGTATCGCAGCGGCAAACCGCTGATCGCGACGGCGGATGGGCTGATCGGCTGGTTTTGCCGCGACGGCGAGCTTGGGCCGGTCATCGATGACCTTGCGCCAGATTCGATCAATCAGGCTCTCGACACCGTGCTGGAGTCGGAATGGGTGAGACCCGACGCTTCGAACGGGCATCTGCTGGAACGCAATACGCTGCCTCACTTCAAGCAGACATTGCAGTCGGCGATTCAGGCGTCGTCAGCCCGTCATACCCGGGGCTCCCTTACGCTTCCGGCTCAAGCCGCCGTGCCCGGCCCGTGATGGGCACGTGCGCGCCCCGCCTCACCACACGCGTCCGCCAACCGCCGGCACTTCCACCTCCTCCGGCATGCCCTCGCCCTTCGGACCCTTGCGGCGCGCCGGGAAAATCGCATCGCGGATGCGCAGGAACGGAAACTCGATGGCGCGCGTCGTCACGTAGCCGATCACGATCGCAATCACGAACTGTGCGATCAGCACCGGCGCCCACGCGGCAATCGCCGGAACGTGCAGCGCCGCGAACTTGCGGATCAGCATGTCGCCGGGCGCGAGCGCAAGCGAATGCCACAGGTAGATGCCGTACGAGTACACGCCGATCCATGCCACGCCGCGATACAGCCAGGCTTCACGCAGCTTCTGGGAATACTCGATGGTCAGCACGATCAGCGCGCAAAAACCGAGCGCCTGGATCGTGTAACCGATACTCTCGTCGAGCGGGACGTTGCGGGTGGCGAGCACGAGCCACGCGACGAGCGCCACCACCAGCCCGATGAGGGTTTTCTTGTGAGCGGCAAGACGTCGATACAGTTCGGGTTTCATCCAGTACACCGTCGCCAGGATCACGCCGAATAGCAGGCTGTCGATGCGGTACTGGGTGTAGTAGAACGCGGCATCCAGATCACCGTTGGCGACCACTGCGCAGCGCGCCGCCAGCACGATCACGCAGATCGTCAGCAGCGTGGCGAGAATCGCATTCGCGCGCAGTTTGAGCGCCGCAATAATCAGCAGCAGAGCCGGCAGAAACAGATAGAAGTGCTCTTCGACCGCGAGGCTCCATGTCTGCGAAATCGAGGAGCCCAGATAATTCTGCATGTGCGTGAGGTTCTGCACCAGGAAGGTGCTGGTCGGATGACGGCCGGCGAACACGTGGAACAGGATCAGCACGTAGTAGGCAGGCCAGATCTTGAAGATCCGTCTGATGATGAAGCGCCGCGCGTCGATGTGCCCCACCTTGGCATATTGTTTGAGCAGAAGACCGCCCACGAGGAAGCCGCTCAGCGTAAAGAACAGATTGACGCCTTCCCGGCCGAAACTCTTCAATGGGTACTCGATTGCCGCGACGATCGCGCTGCCGGTCTGCACGGTATGGAAATGAAAGCCCATCACGGCAATGATCGCAATGCCTCGAATGAAGTCGAGCTCGATCGAACGGCGGGGCCCCTTGGAACTTTCTTTCCCGAACCAGCGCATGATCTCCCCCGATACGGAATTGCGTCTGCAAACCGTTTCCGCCATCTGTCCTCTTATCTTCTTGTGACAGGTCCGCATTGATCCGCCAACATCACGGCATTCGCGGCCATACGCCGGCCGTGTTGGTGAACCCCAACGCCTGTGCGCGGGACTGTACCAGGGCGGCAGTCGATTCCCGCCGAAGACTAGCCGTCGTACGCCGCGGCAAGCGGCGGCCATGGCAGGCACTGCTATATTCAAAGCCAAGATTGGGGGAATCCGGGGCCATGGGAACGACCATGCGACAACCCGTATACATTCGGCCCTTGCCACCCTGCACTCCGCGGCGCAACCATTTTCTGCGGCGGCAATGGGCCTGGCAGGCTTGCAGTGCACAAGCAGGCATTGCAGCAGCGCCTGCCGTATTCTGGTCGCGTATCCCGCACCGGTCTCCTCCATGCCCGTATCGCCAGTAATGTGAACACCGGAGCATAAGGAGAAGTCAACTGTGCGCAACAAGTTCACCGGGGTCTGGATCTGGCTATTCCTTATACCGCTCGCGTTCGACTTCAAGGCCACTGAAGACACGACCAGCCATCTCACGCAGATCCTGCTTGTGCTGCCCACGGTGAGCGCGGGATTTCTGCTGCTGCTGATCGCCCCGCGCTTCCAGCAACGCTCCCATATGCGCAAGGTCGTCATCTGCGGGCTGCTCATGACGATTCTCGGCAGTGCCTTCACGCAGGCGCTGCGTGGTAACGATGTCGGCAACTATATGCGGGTGATGCTGCCGTTCCTGCTGTTCCTCCTCGGCTACCTCGTGGCCTGCCACCCGTGGAGCGACGTGCGGCTCGCACAGATCGAAAAGGCCCTGCTGTGGGCCATGGTGATGTCGCTAGGGTTCACGCTGGTGTACGGCTTCGCGACTATTGGCTCCCTCGAAGACGTGCGCTTCCGGATCGTCTCGGTCACCTTCCTCGGCCTGCAGGCGCTCCTGCTGCACGAATTCGTCGTCGCCAAGCGCTACAGGGCCTTCTCGATCGCGGTGTTTCTCGCCACCATCGTGATTGAACTGCTCAGCGTGACGCGCTCACTGATGATCGCCACCATCCTGCTATTCGTGCTTGCCACCTGGCTGAGCGCACCGTCACTGCGGCATATGGTGCGCGCAGCGTTCCGCTCGATCGTGATTGGCCTCCTGATCGCTGCTGCCGCCGCCGGTGCGGCCGCGCTATTCCCGTCGGTGTCGGAGCACTGGACCCAGCGCATCTTCGCATCGAAGGAAACCGAAGCCGGCGTCGATCCGACCACCATCACGCGCCTCGCGGAAATGAAGGACCAGTACGATCAGGTGACGTCGTCATCGGTCGCGTTGCTTGCCGGTGAAGGATACGGGCACCTGTACCGCTATTCGCCGAGCTACCTTCCGGACCTCCACGGTCAGATCAGCGCAAAGGATTTCTTCGCGATCCGGGAATGGGTAGCAGGCCATAACTTCTGGGTCTATCAGCTGTTTGCCGGCGGCGTGCTGTTCGGCATCGCTATGCCGCTCGTGATCATCTATACGCTCATCAAGAGCGTGTTCGCGCATCGCGAATGGCGACGGCGCATGCCAAACCTGCTGTATCTGCCGGTACTCGGCCGTTCGATCATGATGCTCGCCGCGGTACCGGCCATCTCGATTGGCGGCAATCCGCTTGGCCCCCGCTTCTCCGGACTGGTGTTCGGCGTCGCTCTCGGTCTGGTGGTCGCCACCTATGCACGGATCGCGCAAACCATGCGAGTGCGCGCGGCGCGCCACGTCGTTCGCCCGCACCGCGCGCCGACGATGTCGCCCGTGCCGCAGTGGCCGCAAGGCAACCTCGAAGGCCGGCCAGGCATCGCCCAATTGCCGCCGGGCCTCCCCGGCCGGGCACAGTCATGAAGATTCTGCATCTGCTGGCGACGCTCGACCCGCGCGCGGGCGGCCCTGCCGAAGGCGTGCGGCAAAGCGGCATCAACATGACCGCGCTTGGCCATCAGGTCGAAGTCGCCACCGTCGACGATCCCTCTGCGGCATGGCTCGAGGCGTTCCCGCTGCCGGTTCACGCACTCGGACCGGCCAAGGGGTTCTACGGTCTCACACCGAAGCTCGTGCCGTGGCTCAAGGCGCATGCTGGCTCGTTCGACGCCGTGATCGTCAACGGCCTCTGGCAGTACCACAGCTATGCGACGTGGAAGGCACTCCGGCGTCTGAACGTGCCATATTACGTATTTCCGCATGGCATGCTCGATCCGTGGTTCAAGCGCACTTATCCGCTCAAGCATCTGAAGAAATGGCTCTATTGGCCGTGGGCAGAATATCGGGTGTTGCGCGATGCCACGCGCGTGATATTCACCGCGCAGGAAGAGTGCCGGCTCGCGCGCGAATCGTTCAGGCTTTACCGTGCCAACGAGGAAGTCGTGGCGTTCGGCACCAGGCGGCCACCCGCCGACGCGGCCCATCTGCGCGAAGCGTTTTACCGCGCGCACCCCGCCTTGCGCGACCAGCGGTTGATCCTGTTTCTCGGCCGCATCCACCCCAAGAAGGGCTGCGATCTGCTGTTGCAAGCCTTCGCCGCGGCGCGCGACCTGACGCCGCCGGCGCATCTGGTGATGGCCGGCCCAGACGGTGGCGAGTGGGTGCCGACGCTAACAGCGCTCGCCGCCGAACTCGGTATCGCCAGCCGGGTCACGTGGACCGGCATGCTGCAGGGTGACGAGAAATGGGGGGCGTTTTACGCCAGCGATGCGTTCGTGCTGCCTTCGCATCAGGAGAACTTCGGCATCGCGGTGGCCGAGGCACTCGGCTGCGGGCTGCCCGCGCTGATTTCCGACAAGGTGAATATCTGGCGCGAGGTCGAAGCGGATGGCGCGGGTTTCGTGGCGCCGGATAGCGTCGAAGGCACGCTCGCCAATCTCACCCGTTGGCTGCGGCTTGACGGGACGCAAGCGACGGCAATGCGGGCTCAGGCGTTGCAATGCTTCGAGCAGCATTTCACGGTCGATGCGATGTCCGCCGATCTGCTGCGGGTGTTGCAGCAGGGCCGCCGCAAGCAAGACCGTAAGGAAGGTACGCTAGCGCTCGGCCAAAGTTAGATCGCCGCACACAACACACTAGCCACCTGTCTTTCAAGCATCGTACAAGGCGCGATGTTCGGCATCACACACTACGGCGTGCGCTGCGGCGAAAACCGCTTCTTGATGAAACGCGCGGGATTGCCGCCGTAGATGCCTTCTGCCTCAAGCGAGCGATGCACCACCGAGAGCGGCGTCACGACCGCAGAACGGCCGATCGTCACGCCCATCTGCACCACGCACTTCGATGCTATCCATACTCCATCTTCAATCACGATGGGCGCCACGCGCAGATCCATGCTCGTGGCGTAATCGTGAGAGCCGGCCGAGAGAAAGGTGCCCTGAGAAATGCAGACGTTAGAACCGATGCGGATAGGCGCCTGGTTGTAAATCCACGCATCGACGCCGAACCACGAATTCGCGCCAACCTCGAGATTCCACGGTGCCTTCACGCGCAGTGGATGCACAAAGCGGCAGTGCGGACCGATTTTCGCGCCGAACAGGCGCAGCAGCGCGACGCGCAATGCCGAGAACGGCACCAGCTTGTTATTGATCAGGCATGCCTCGACCACGAACCACAGCGCCTCGGTCAGGCGGCTCACGCGGCGCACATAGTTGCCCTTGCCCGCGAGGCTCAGATCGATGACAGGAGACGGGGCCGCGGCGGGCGCTATGCTTGCGGCATCCGGCTGCCATTCCAGCTCTGCGTCGAGTTCGTCGCGTCTCATCTGAATGTTGCTCTCCACTTGCATACTGCTACCTTCTGCGCGAACTCGCGTCCTCCGTTGCTGCCACGCGTTTTCTTCTCCGTGTGGCAACGCCTGAGAAATTGTGCACAGCCGCCGCGAAGTTTCGTTTCTGCCAACTGCAATTGGCTTGATGTGCACAGGCTTTGTCGGCTTTGGACTGGCATCTCATCCGGGACGCGGCGCGGTTGACACTACCATTAGCATGACGCAGCGCGATTGCGCGCCCCGCCACCCTGTAGTGCACGGACGCCCCAATATGAATCCTCTTGCCCTGCGCATCGCGCTCCCCTTCTCTCTCGCCCTGGCCTGCAGTACAGTTTGCAGTACGACCTATGGCCAGGCACTTGCCACCTACGGCGATGCGCCTGCCGCCGAAGCAGAAGGTGCGGCCGCCGCCTCGAGCCGCGCCAGCAACAGCGGCGCGATGGGGTCCCGCAGCGGCGATGCGTCCTTACTGGGCGCGCCGGCCACTTACGGCGAGGTCTATCGAGGCCGGACCATGGACGACGACCTGCAGCAGGATGTGCCCGCTGCGGCCGCCGACCCCCAGGGCCCTGGCATCAGCCCAGTCGAACATATGCTCACCAAACCCGGCACGCCGCAATCCGTTGGCTCCGCCATCCCCGCGGCTAGCGCAAGCAATGCCGGCAGTTCACAGCGCGCTACGGCAACCGCAACCGCCACGGGTATCGGCAGGAGCACCCTCAGCCCGGACCCGGTCGCCGCCGCGGCAAAACAGCTCTACGGTGACGGCACCTCAAGCGGTGCCATCCATCACGACATCTACAGGTCGCCCTGGTAAGCCCGGCGCGCGACAGCCGCGCAATCAGTCAACCTGCGTCGGCTCCAGTGGCGCCTCAGCCAGCTTCTCGTGCGATAGGCCGTTTGCCTCGCTCGACAGATCATTGCGGTGTACCACCGCATTTTGCTGTCCGCACAATTCTCCCAGTTTGAAATTCAGCGCGCCGAGCACGCTTGCGCTCGACAAGGTGCGCTCAGCGTATTCGCGACCGGCTGCGCCGAGCGCCGCACACCGCGCCGGATCGGCGGCGAGCGCCACGATCGCTTCGACCAGCGCGCCGACATTCTCGGGCGGTACGACAACGCCACGCGGCGCCACGACGTCATATAGCTCGGTACCCGGGCACGCCATCGCGACGACCGCCCGGCCGCTTGCGAGCATGCCGTTGAGCTTGGACGGCATGACCAGATCGGCGGCGCCGCCGCGTTGCGGCAGCACGTGAATGTCGGCGAGATTGAGCAGCTCGTTCAACTGATGCGCCGGCTGCAGGGCCATAAAGCTACAGTTCGGCAATTCAGCGCAGCGCGCTTCGAGCATGGCCCGAGCCGGACCGCTGCCGCAGAACACGAAACTGATGTCGGGACGCCCAGCGAGCTCGGCAGCGGCCGCGGCGAGCACCTCGAGACCCTGCTTGGAACCCATGTTGCCGGCATACAGCACGACCGTCTGCCGCAAACTCCGCCTCTCGAGACCGAGCAGTTCGCGGTAATAGCGGGCGTGCGCGAGCGGCACGATGACGCGGGTATCAACCCAGTTCGGCAAACAGTAGGTCTTGAGCGGATCGACGCCCTTGAGAATGGCGCGCTCCACCATCTTCGCGGAAAGACTCGACACCACGTCGAAGCGGGTCAGCAGCCAGCGCTCGATCGCGTGCGCAACGCTGCGCGCACGCGAGCCCTGGATCAAGCCCAGGTCGAACGCCGCGTCGACCTCGTAATCCTGGATGTGGAGCCACGAGCGCGCCCCGCTCAGGCGGGCGACGAGCCACGCGCCGGGTGCGCTCATCAGACTCGGGGCGATACTCATCACCACGTCGGCATGCCACGCCACCTGAGCGGCGAGCACCGGCAGCGACGCCAGCGCGAAGCTCGCCAGATGCAGGAGGCGCGCCACGCCCGTAGGCCGGCCCGGCACCCACAATGGCACGCGCTTCAGTCGCACGCCGTCGCGCACCTCGCTGCGATAGCGCCACGCACTATAGCCCTCGGCCACGCGCCAATGCGGGTAATACGGCGGACCGCATACGACGCGCACTTCGTGACCTTCGGCGACCAGCGCTTCCGCCATTTCAGCGGTATATTTGCCGACCCCCGTGAGCTCCGGCGCGTAGTTGAGCCCCACGATGAGAATTTTCATATCCCTCCTGTTCAGCACACCGCACTGCGCGCGCCGGCGCCAGCACGTCCATCTGTCCTGCCGATTCGTACAGCTAACATCAGACCGCGCCATTCCAGCCGCTTCGTACAACTGACATCAGACCACGCCATGAAAGATCGTGGCGGAACCACTTGCCCTATCAGACCGTCCCTTCGGAGAGCGTGGCCGCACCAAAGCGCGCGACGAAATCCCGATAGGTCGCTTCGATCCCCTCCTGCAAGCCGATGCGCGCCCGCCAGCCCATGCGAGCAAGACGCGACACGTCGAGCAACTTGCGGGGCGTGCCGTCGGGTTTTGAGGTGTCGAACACAATCTGGCCGTCGAAGCCCACCGTCGCGGCAACTCGCTCCGCCACTTCACGGATCGACAGGTCGTCACCGACGCCCACGTTCAACAGGCCGTCGGCGACCTCGCGTTCGAGCACGAATGCGGTGGCGGCGGCGAGATCGTCGACGTGCAGGAACTCGCGGCGTGGGGTGCCGGTGCCCCATACGGTCAACACGTGCTCGCCGTGCAGCTTCGCCTCGTGCGCCTTGCGAATCAGCGCGGGCAGCACGTGGCTGTTGCGCAGATCGTAGTTGTCGTTCGGTCCGTACAGGTTGGTCGGCATCAGCGCGACGAACTTTGTACCGTACTGACGGTTGTATGCCTCGCAGAGCTTGAGCCCGGCAATCTTCGCAATCGCGTAAGGCTCGTTGGTCGACTCGAGCGCCGAACTCAGCAGATAATCTTCTTCGATCGGCTGCGCACAGGCCTTCGGGTAAATGCATGACGAGCCGAAGAACACGAGGCGGGTCACACCCGCCTGATAGGCCGCGTGAATGACGTTGGTCTCGATCGCCAGGTTTTGGTAAATGAAGTCCGCAGGCTGCGTGGCGTTGGCGAGAATGCCGCCAACGCGCGCCGCTGCCAGCAGCACCACATCGACACGCCCGGTGGCGAAAAAGCGCTGCACCGCGGCCTGGTCGAGCAGGTCCAGTTCGGCGTGAGTTCTCGTCAGGATGTCCGTGTAGCCGTCCTCCTGCAGACGGCGTACCAACGCCGAGCCGACCATGCCCCGATGGCCTGCTACGAAGATGCGCGCGCTCTTGTCCATAGCCGTTACTCGTGATGTTCAAGGGCCTTGAAACCGGCCAGCGTCACTAGCGCGTCGCGACGCGCGATCTGGAAGTCGGCTCGCACCATTTCCTTGACGAGCGTCTCGAACGACGTCGTCGGCTTCCAGCCCAGTTTGGCATGCGCCTTGGACGGGTCGCCGAGCAGCGTCTGGACTTCGGTCGGCCGGAAGTAGCGCGGATCGACGCGCACGATCACGTTGCCCGGCGAGAGGCGCGTTTCCTTGCCCTCCACCTTGTCGACAACGCCGACTTCATCCACGCCCTCACCTTCGAAGCGCACCGTCACGCCCAGTTCCCCGGCCGCCGCCTGGATAAACTCGCGTACGCTGTACTGCTGACCGGTGGCGATCACGAAGTCTTCCGGCTGCTCCTGCTGCAGCATCATCCATTGCATCTCGACGTAGTCGCGCGCATGGCCCCAATCGCGCAGCGCCGACAGGTTGCCAAGGTACATATCGTCCTGCAGGCCCACCGCGATCCGCGCGATGGCACGGGTGATCTTGCGCGTTACGAAGGTTTCCCCGCGCACCGGCGATTCGTGATTGAACAGGATGCCGTTGCACGCATACATGCCGTACGCTTCGCGATAGTTGACGGTGATCCAGTACGCGTAGAGCTTCGCCACGGCATACGGGCTGCGCGGATAGAACGGCGTGGTTTCCTTCTGCGGCATTTCCTGCACGAGCCCGTACAGTTCGGAAGTGGACGCCTGATAGAAGCGGGTTTTCTTCTCGAGCCCGAGAATGCGCATCGCTTCGAGAATCCGCAGCGTGCCGAGTCCGTCCGCATTGGCGGTGTACTCCGGTTCCTCAAACGAGACGGCGACGTGGCTTTGCGCGGCCAGGTTGTAGATTTCATCCGGTTGCACGCGCTGGATGATGCGCACAATGCTCGACGAATCGGTCAGATCGCCGTGGTGCAGGAAGAAGTGCCGGTCGGCCACGTGCGGATCGCAGCACAGATGATCGATCCGATCCGTATTGAACAGCGACGTGCGCCGCTTGATGCCATGCACATCGTAGCCCTTGGCAAGCAGCAGATCGGCGAGGTACGAGCCGTCCTGTCCTGTTACGCCGGTTATCAAAGCGACCTTACGATCCATTGTGTTCCCCTCGTCAAAGCGTTTGACTGCTGTGCTGCGCGTACGGCGGTCCACCGCACGTGCGTAGAAATGGTCTTGCCTGACTGCGCGATAGCGCGCTGCTCGCGCACGCTCAGTCCGCGCGGCTTTCGTATCCGTAGTAGCCGGTGTAGCCGCCCAGGTTGAGCTTCGGCGGCGGCACGTCAGTCAGCAGTACGCCGTGCAGATTGACACCCGCATTGACGAGACGCTTGAGCGCTTCGGAGATTTCCATCGGCGGATGCCGGCCATGCCGCACCACCATCAGGGTCGTGCCCGCGTGCTTGCCGATCAGCGCGGCGTCGGTCACGGCCAGCACCGGCGGGGTATCGACGATCACCAGGTCGTAGACCCGCGCGAAGTGTTCCAGCAAGGTACGAAAGCGATCGCTCATCAGCAGTTCAGACGGGTTGCCCGGCAAGCCGCCCTTGGTGAGCACGTCGAGGCCAGGCAGCACGTCGCGCAGCACGCAATCCTGGATGTCCGCACCGTTCAGCACGTCGGCAAGGCCCGGGGTGTGCGGCAGCCCGAAGTGCTTGTGGATATCGCCGCGCCGCATGTCGCCGTCGATCAGCAGCACGCGCTTGTGCGCCGATGCGACCAGCGCCGACAGGTTGACCGACATGAACGACTTGCCCGCATCCGGCCGCGACCCGGTCAGCATGACGATGTTGTTACGCGCCGACACCAGCGCATATTGCAGTGTGGTGCGCAGACTGCGCACGCCTTCCACGGCGACGTCGTCCGGCGCCTGGGCGGCGAGCACATGCACACCCGCGCGCCGCAAGCCGACGTTGCGCTGGACGCGAAGCTGCAGGTTGCTGCGCGGCACCACCGCGCAGACCGGCACGCCCAGCAAGGCTTCGATTTCCGTGGTGTTCTGCACGCCGCCATAGAGCGTCTTGCGCGTGAACGCCGCCAGAATGCCGAGGATAAGGCCAAGTCCCGTGCTGATCAGGATCAGCAAAACGCGCTGCGGCCGCACCGGATCGTCAGCCGGTTCGGCATAGTCGACCACGCGCACGTTGCCCACCTGCCCCGCCTTGACGATGCGCAATTGCTGCGCGCTATTGAGCAGGTTGGTATAGAGCTCGGTATCGACCCGTACGTCGCGCAACATCCGCAGCGCAGTCTGCTCCGTGTCCGGCAGCGTCGACACGTTATGCGTCAAGCCGCCCTGCACGCTTTGCAACTGCGCAATCTGCGCGTCGAGCGCGGCAACCGCCGGGTGGGCGGCGGTAAAGCGTGTCGCCAGTTCGGCGCGCTGCTGTTGCAGGTCCACGAGCTTGGTCTTGTTCTCCACGATCTGCTGCAGCAGCAGCCGGCTTTCCTCGCTCAGGTCGACCGTGCCCTGCTTGTTACGGAAGTTGTTATAGCGCTGCTCCGCCTGGTCGAGTTCGCTGCGCAGTTGCGGCAACTGCTGGTCGAGAAACGCGAGCGTATGCTCGGCCTCGGCCGACTTGCGGTCGATGTCCTGCTGCACGTACTGGCGGGCAATGCTGTTGACAATGGCCGCCGTCAGTTCACTGTCGATGCCTTCGAGCGTCACCGCGATGATGCCGGACTGAACGCTCGTCTCTATGACGTTGAGTTTCTTCTGCAGCTTCGTCACCGTATCGAGTGTCGACGACCGGGTCAGATCGAATTGCGTGCCGGGGCGCGCGGTCAACTGATCGACCTGCAGACGCACAGGACCGCGCGACGTGGTGCCGACCGCAAGCTGTCCGGGCCGTGCCCGCAACACCTCGGCGCCCTTCTCATCGGTCACCGCATAGGAACCGTCCGGCTGCACAGTCAACACGAACGGCTTGTCGTACATGTCCTTGGGTGTGTCGAACAGCGTCACGCTGATCTGCTCGCCGCCCCACCCGTACTGCGGCATGCCGAAGAGCGGTTCGGCGACGCCGTCGTTACCGTGCCAGCGC
Organism: Paraburkholderia sp.; assembly: GCA_049523075.1. Lineage (GTDB taxonomy): Bacteria > Pseudomonadota > Gammaproteobacteria > Burkholderiales > Burkholderiaceae > Paraburkholderia. Next base: position 2,060 of record JBEKNG010000018.1, on the reverse strand, counting down.
GCCAGCAGGTTGCCGATCACGGGAAAACGGCGCGGCTTTGCGGCGATGTCCAGATGCAGCTTGCTCACCGTCTCGTCGATCACGAGCCGCGACCGGATCAGCTCGATCTGCGCCGACGTCACGGCCTTGGTGTCGAAGATCGACGCCATGGTCTGCAACGCGTCCTTGTTGCCGTTGGTATTGCCGTTGCCGTCATCGGCGGTATCTTCCACCTGGATCATCGCGTCTGCGCGGTACACGGGTGTCTGCACGAACGCCACCGCGGTACCGATCAGCAAGGCAAACAACGTGACCACCAGGATCATCCGCCAATGCTGCGAGATCACGGACAGATAGTCCGACAGGCGCAACTCGTCGCCACTCTGCACATCGACATACCGGTTTTCGAAGTTCGTAGCCATAGTGTCATCAATTCCGTACAACCACTGCATTGAGTCGGCGCGCCACGACTGCCGCGCCGTGTTCTGCCGGGTCCGCTATTGCTTCAACGTCCCCGGCACGGCTTACTTCGTCACAATCGCCGCGGTCAGCCCTGCATTGACCAACGGCAACAACAGGTTTAACACACGGCTAAAGCGCACCAGATCGCCAGCGTCGAGATACACCACGTCCTTCGGCTCCAGCTCGAACTGGTTCGCCAGCAGCATCGACACCGGCGAGGTAGCGTCGAGGTGCCAGACCTGCGGCTTCTGGCCCGGGCCGCCGCGAATCACGTAGAGCTGCTTCGCATCCGCCGAAGCTGGGTTCACGCTGCCTGCCTGCGAGATGGCCTCGGCAAGCGAGAGCTTGCCGTTTCTCATCGGCAGCACCGTGGCCGGCTTGTTGACTTCACCCATCACATAGACGCCGTAGTCTTCCCGTGCCTCGATACGGAGCAGATCGCCGTTTTGCAGCACGATCCTCGAGGGGTTCTGGTTGTTGTGCAGCATCTGCGCGACATCGACGAAATAGGTCTTGTCGCCGCGCACGATCACCACGCGGCCCTGATCGGCGGTCGGGGCGAAGCCGCCCGCGCGATTGATCGCCTCGGTCAACGTCATCGGAATGTCGTTGATGGATTGCGAACCGGGCGCGCGTACCTCGCCATCAATGTATATCTGGGAGGCGCGGAAAGACGCGACCCGTACCGTGACCTGGGGCTTCACCATGACCTTGCCGAGATCGGCGGTGATCCTGCGCTGCACCGCCTCGGTACTGTCGCCCGCCACGTGCAGCGTGCCGACATACGGGAACTGAACGTTACCTTCGTGATCGACGACGAAGCCGAGTGCCGGATCCGCCGCACGCGTAGGCCCGACCGGCTGGCCAAGCGCGGCCGCCAGTTCCGGGTGATCCCAGACCGTAATCTGCAACACATCACCGGGACCAAGCTTGTAGGGCCCCGCATCGCCGAACAGCGGCGTCAGATCGCTGGCGTCGCCGCTGACCACCCTTTGCTGTTGCTGCTGCACCGTCGCCAGCGTGATATCGGTAATCGGAACCTGTTGAGCGCCGGTTGCCTGGCCATCATCAGTATTACTAACCGGTAGCGTCGGTGGCTGCAGCATGCGCATACCGGGCGAGAGCGAGCACGCCGACAGTACCGCGAAAGTCGCCATGATCCCGACCACACGCGCACGCTGAACTGCCGCTTGCGCGACGCCGGCCCTATGAGTTGCTGTTTTTATTCGACACATTTTAGTCTCCATCACTGCGTCAATAAGCGTTGTTATGCATCAGGCCCTTGACGATTGTTGCTGCGATGATGCGCATGTCCAACGCAAAAGACCAGTTGCCGAGGTAATACAGGTCATGCTCCACACGCCGCTCCATTTTTTCGATTCGATCGGTCTCGCCGCGAAAGCCATTGATCTGCGCCCAACCGGTGATACCCGGCTTGATCCGGTAACGCTGGATGTAGCCGGCCACCACCTTCTGATACAGATCGTCATGCTCGAGGGCGTGCGGGCGCGGTCCGACGACCGACATATCGCCGCGTAGCACGTTAAAGAATTGCGGTAGCTCGTCGAGGCTGGTGCGGCGCAGGAAGGCGCCCACCCGCGTGACGCGCGCATCGTGAC
>JBEKNG010000017.1:0-17441 GCA_049523075.1 Paraburkholderia sp. | reverse complement strand
CCCTGGTTGTCCCGGATCACGGCTATTGGAGAGAGACTCTGAATCCGCTGCGTCCCCTATGTTCCCGCCGCGCGAGGCGGTTCAACGGGCCGGAGGTTGGTCTGGAGTCAAACCAGGCGCCTGACTAAACGCTGAGGCAGCCCGGGGACAGTCGCTTCGACAGCGGCACGAGTCCCTTGGCAGACCCGCTCCATGGAGGATGATGATGACGATTCGATTAGGGGAAGAAGCGCCCGATTTCACTGCGGAAACAACCGAAGGAACGATTCATTTTCACGAATGGATCGGCGACCATTGGGTGATCCTGTTTTCGCACCCCAAGGATTTCACACCCGTTTGCACCACTGAGCTTGGATACATGGCCGGGCTTAAGCCGGAATTCGACAAGCGCAACACAAAAATTATCGGGCTCAGCGTGGATCCCGTTAGCGACCACCAGAAGTGGATGAAGGATATCGAAGAGACCCAGGGACACGCGATCAACTACCCGCTGATCGGCGATGCGGACCTGACTGTCGCGAAGCTTTACGACATGATTCACCCTGCCGCAAGCGGCGGCTCACGCACCGCCGTGGACAACGCGACGGTACGCTCAGTGTTTCTCATCGGGCCCGACAAGAAAGTCAAAGCCATGCTCGTGTATCCAATGAGTGCAGGCCGCAATTTCGACGAGGTGTTACGTCTGCTCGATTCGCTGCAACTCAACGCGAAGCACACGGTAGCGACGCCTGTGAACTGGAAACCGGGTGAAGACGTCATCATTCCGACGTCCGTCTCGAACGATGACGCGATAAGGAAATATCCGCAGGGTTTCAGAACCGTGAAGCCTTACCTGCGGTACGTGACACAACCGAGGTGACGCTCTCGGCGAGTGACACGGCGAGCGCCGGGCACTTTGTGACCCGGCGCCCGGGTTGAGTCCTCAGTGGCTCATGGATGGTCTGTGACTTAGCAGAAAGACCGAATAGCAAATTCACTATAAATATTTGCCGTCGCCAGTCCGATTGAGATTTACTAGCGGGTTGCTTAAGCTCGCGACTCACGCGAACGGCATTTGAGGAGACCACCTACGATGATTCGGAAGAACACGCTTGGATTGCTGCTGGCTGTCTCGCTAGCAGTGATCGGATCTGCTCACGCGCAGACCTCCGGTACGCTGCAGAAGATCAAGGATAGTGGAACGATAGTTCTCGGTGTGCGCCCGGCGGTCGTGCCATTTTCGTATTACGACGACCAGCAAAAGACCATTGGCTATTCGCAGGACGTCGCGCTCGCCATTGTGGACGCGGTCAAACAAAAACTGAATGTGCCGAACCTGGCCGTCAGGACGATCGCGATTACGCCGCAGAACCGCATTCCGCTGTTGGTGAACGGGACGATCGACATCGAATGCAGCACGACGACGAACAACGCCGACCGGCAGAAACAGGCCGCCTTTTCCAATACGATCTTCATCATCGGCACGCGCCTGCTGACGAAGAAAGGGTCGGGCATCAAGGACTTCGCCGACCTCAAGGGGCGCACTGTCGTGACGAACGCGGGCTCGACCTCCGAGCAGATCCTGCACCGGCTCAACACGGAGCAGCACCTGGGTGCGGTCATCACGACGCAGAAGGATGTGGCGGAATCGTTCCTCTCGCTGTCGACGGGGCGCGCCGATGCCTTCATGCTCGACGACGCGATGCTGGCGGGCGAGCGGGCGAAGGCGTCCGATTCCGACGATTACGTGATCGTCGGGGCGCCTCAATCAAAAGAAGCCTATGGGTGCATGTTCCGCAAGGACGATCCCGACTTCAAGAAGCTGGTTGACGACGCGGTCGTGCGCTTGCAGACGTCGGGTCAGGCGGAGGCGCTCTACAGGAAGTGGTTCGAGAGTCAGATTGCGCCGAACCACGTCAATCTGCATCTGCCCGAGAGCGACGACCTTAAGGCCCTGTTCAAGGCTCCAAACGACAAGCCTTTGAGCTGATCGCGCGGGCCGGCCGCGCTTCGCGAAAGCGTCGGCCGTGCCTGTCATCACATCGGGGAGCGGGCATGGGCTATCGCTGGAATTGGGCGGTCTTTCTCCAACCTGTCGGTACGGGGGAGCCATCCACTTACCTTGGATGGATCGTCTCAGGGCTGGAAACGACTGTCGGCATTGCGATCACGGGATGGATCATTGCGCTCGCGGTCGGAACGGCGATGGGCGTCGTGCGCACCTTGCCGGGAAGATGGCTGCACTGGTGCTCGGCCAGTTATGTCGCGCTGTTTCGCAACATTCCGTTGATCGTTCAGTTCTTCCTGTGGTTCTGGGCCGTTCCCGAACTGCTGCCTGGCCGGCTCGGCACCGCGCTCAAGCATCTGCCGCCGGAGGAAGCCGGCGTGCTGACATCGATCGTTTGCCTCGGACTGTTCACGTCGGCGCGGGTATGCGAGCAGGTGAGGGCGGGTCTGCAGGCGCTGCCGGACGGGCAGCAGGCCGCAGGACTGTCGCTTGGGCTGAGCAGGTTCCAGACCTATCGGTACGTGTTGCTGCCGGTTGCCGTACGCAACCTCGTGCCGCCTCTGACGTCCGAATTTCTGAATATCGTCAAGAACTCGTCGGTGGCATCGACGATCGGCGTGCTCGAACTTACCGCACAGGCGCAGCGAATGATCGACTACACCTCCCAGGCATACGAATCGTTCGCCGCGATCATTGGCGGCTATGCGCTGCTAACCGGCCTCATCATGATCGTCGGGCGAAGAATCGAAAAGACGGTTCGGCTGGCTGCGTCCGGGCGATAGGCGATGCCATACAGCTTCCACTGGAATGTCGTCCCGAAGGATTTACCCGAACTGGTCCGCGGGCTGCACATTACGCTTGAAATCACGGCGGTTGCGCTGGTCGCCGGATTTTTGCTTGGCATGCTGCTGGCCTTGTTCAGGCTATCGCGCTCCTGGTGGCTCTCGGCGTTCGCGCGTGGCTATGTGACGGCTTTTCGCGCCGTGCCGCTGCCGGTGGTGTTGCTCGTATTCTTTCTCGTCGTGCCGCAACTGCTGGTGACGTTCCTGCATCTGCCGCCAGGCACCGACATACGCCGCGTCTCGGCATTGATCGCGTTTTCGCTGTTCGAGGCGGCTTACTACGCGGAGATCATCCGTGCGGGCGTCAATAGCGTGCCGGGCGGACAGATCAATGCAGCGCTGGCGCTCGGCATGACACCGCTCCAGAGCATGCGGCTGATCGTGCTTCCCCAGGCGCTGCGGGCAACTGTGCCGTTGCTGCTGACGCAAGCCATCATCCTGTTTCAGGACACGTCGCTCGTCTATGTGATCGGGCTTGGCGACTTCTTCACCATTGCCTCGAACGTCGGGGCGCGCGACGGCACGACAGTCGAGTTGATATTGTTTGCCGGTGCTTGCTACTTCTGTGTGTGCACGGCAATGTCCGCTGTGGTGCGTCGATTGCAGGTCCGGTTTGGGGGCATTTCGGGCAGCGAGACCATTTAGGCGCGGAGCCGGCGACCTCGCCGCTGATCTGATAACAGCCTCTTAGCCGAGATCGAACGAGGATCGGGACGCGTTAAGACTGATTGAAATACGTCCCTCACGGAGTTCCCATTTTCTCAACTCAAAAGTGCGCATACCCAGTTTGATCAATGGTTCTTCCTCCATGAGTTGCCGCGCGTGATCGAGACTTTCAGCGCGCAGAATGGTCAGACCGTCGCCGACCAGCACGCCTTCCTGAACGAACGGTCCTGATGCAAACAGAATGCCGCGTTCTTCCAGATCGTTCATATACCGCAGATGTTCAGCAACGTGGGGCAACATCCGATCGCTCGTTGCAACGGCCTTGCTCAATGCCACGAACAACACCTTCTTGAGCATGGGAGCCAGCAGTGCTCCAATCTCTTCCTGTCTGTCTTCGTTCATGATCTTTCCTCTCATTGGATTTGCGTTTCAGGGGTTGCCGATTCGGTACCCGTGTCGGCGGGATTCAGGACGGTTCGCTGTTGCCGAGTGGCCAAACAGCCACGACGTGCGGCCTTCACATGGAGGGTAGGGCCAAGTCAGCTATCCGTTCAGACATCCTTTTTCGAATTCCGGACAGAACGTATCGTCTAAAAAGATGTGCATGCATACCACGGGCTCATTTATCTCTCGTTATTTCCCGTGTTTCATTTGCAATGAAATGGCTCGATACTTTCGGAGGTCCTGTCCCAGCCTGGACTGCATCGATTGTTGCCACAGATAGGCAAGTTAGTTCCGTGGGCACTTCTTTTTCGTGAGGACAACGGTTGACGGCGCCGTGGGTGAGACCGGAGACCTCGGTGGCCACCAGAAACGAGCCCTGACGCGCGACCGTACAAACGGGTTCACGGCTGACAAGCGGTGGCCGCGCGCTTGGCGTCTATCTGACTTCAGCGGTGGTAGACGACGTCAGTAGGCGAATTTGAGGTAGTTTTCGCCGCTCTCGACGGCACCGATGTCGTCGACCTGGGGCATATACCGGAGCAAGCGCTTGGCTCGCGGGCCGAGTCGCTGGTATACATCGCGGGGGACGTCGATATGAACTTCCGGCCTGAAGTACCAGCTTCTACTGTATCGAATGACGACCATAGGACGTGGCGCATCGGTGTTATTCGGCGTGCCGCGATGCAATGCCCTGACGTCGCGGATCATTACATCGCCAAGTTCCATTGGAATGGCGTGCAATGAAATCTGCCCCGTCAGATATGCCTCCATCGCTTCTTCCGAATTCATTCTGTGAGTGCCAAGGGTCGTTTCGAACGGACCGTTATCCGCGGTCACATCGCAAAGCGGAAAATTGACAGTGAGTTGAAACGACGGCGTTTCCGGTATGTCGTCGAACAGGGCAGGGGTGTCGCGATGAACGTCCTGATACGTCGACCCGCGCAGTGGCGTGTCAGTCGCGAGTTGACACATGACCGGGTCTTCACCTGCGACGCGTTCCACAATAGCCAGCACGTCATGGTCGCAGAATATGCTCTCATCTGCGAACACGCCGGCAAACGGCAACGTGATGTAGTGTCGGTTTGCACTGTCTCAAAGTCTGGCCGCATCCGGGGCTGCTCCCAGCGCCATTTCATCAGCGTGCCCACGACGGGACGCATGCGTCCGTTCGCCGCCACGCCCGAGCGCTTCGCAAGCTTGCCAATTGTGATTGCCGTCTCGTTCATAAGACTTCCAGGCATCTTCTCTTGACTTCAAGTCTACTTGAACTTTCACAATGAGCTTCCATTCCTTTGATTGAGAGACGGCAACATGCGCAGCGACTCTGTTCACCTCAAGTTAAGCGAGCTTCTGGATGCGAATGCACGCTTTGACCTTGCGGCTAGAGGTACGACCAACCATTGTCCGATGGCGCTTGTTGCATTGGCCGAAATGGGGGCTTCGCCAGCTCGGCTGCAGGAGTTTTTCGATATGTGGGAGCGCGAGTACGCCTTGAGTGCGCCGCCAGTCGACGCGATCATCTCTCGTCACGAATGGACAGGGCATTTAGGCGAGCGGGCCGCATTCGGCGCTTTGCGCCTTTGCTTTCAGGATTGGATTGTCGACGCCGGACCCGTTCCCGTGATCACGGCAGTGCTGCAGGAGGTTCCCTTCGCTCCCGCTACGCAGGCCTTTCACGCGCTGATCCGGCTGGCCTACGGCATTGAGGCAGGGCATGCCGGCGAGATTGCCTCGGGCCTGGCATCGTTAATTTCGTCGCATCTGCCGATTGACGTTAGTCCGGACGAAACCCGCACGGCGGAGAGCGTCGACGCCGGATTCGACCATATCGCCCAGGCATTGGACGGCGTGGCGCTCCCGCGGAACTCGATCACATCGCGCTTGCTTGCTGTTGCAACCGATGAGCGGTTTGGCAGGGCTGTCCTTGCGCCTCCAACCCATGTGGCGTTGCTGGACGATCTGGCGCGCACGACCATTGGCGCTTACTGGCGGAAGCCGGACTTCACATTACTCCATACGGTTACTGCAACGCGTGCCGCGCGCATCGTCTTTGCCCAGCTTCACGATAGCCTGATCAAGCAGTTGCTGCCGAGCCTGTGGGTTGCGCTATGCGCTGCTTACGCAACGGTCGGCAGGCTCGCTGATGCAGAAGCAAACGTCCCGGGTCCCGACATTGACTGGAGCGATGTGTGCTGGAGGGCGGTCACCTCGGACGACGATCACGTGATCAAGATGGCATACACATGTCTTTGCGAGGACCGACGCGATCCATCGCCGCTTTACCTCGCATCAGCGGCGAGGCTAGTGTCGTAGCGGGCTTACGTTTGCGTCGCGGCGAACCCGCCCGATTCTTCCCTCGTCATTGATCGCATTAACCGTGGAGAACATGTCGAAAGATAGATTGCGCAAGTTCCCGAGGCTCATCGAACGTAGTTGCAAGTTCAAACAAAATGACAAACATGCCGGCATACGAAACGTTTGGATACCTGTCGATGAGTCGCACGATGGCAGGCGCAAATCGCTCCATGACCGGTTTTCGCGTTACAACGCAGGTAACGCCAACGCCGAGGAGCATGCCTGCCAGAACGTCGCTCGGATAGTGCAAGCCCAGATAAACGCGCGGAAGACAGATAAGAAAGACGCATTGCAGCAACGCGAGCACACCCATCCATCTGGAGACGAGAAAGATGCCCATCGCAACGGCCGCCCACAGCATGGCGTGGTCGCTAGGAAACGAGCTCCAGGTTCGAAGAACCGCTTCCGGACTGGCCGCTAGCGGAAACGTCAGGAGCAGGCTGCTGTCATAGAGCGGTCGCTGGCGGAAGGGCAAATAGTGAGCGAGAACTCTGCCAATGAGCAGCGCCAGCAAACCACTTACGATGGTGGCAACCACCATTTCCCGTTGCCACTGCCGGCGCTCCCTAGTGTCGAACCAGATAGCACACAGCATGGCTAGTGGCACGACGCCTTTAAACAGGTAGAAGTCCGCCACGTGACTGATCGCGTGGCCGGAAGTCTCCGAGTGCAGCGCATCGTGTGTCAGGAAAGTCAGTATCGCCGAGTCAAAACTGTGGATGATTTGGCGGAGCATGTTGGTTTACAAATCGCCTACTGATGGGAGCCTTGGTGTACGCGAATGGATCGCACGGGGGGGGCGTGCAACGGCGCTCGAGCTGAACGGTAGGCACGCGCCCGTGAAATGAGGTGCTTTTGCTGGACCGGCCAGACCAGGAGCAATTAATGCACTTTGCAATCCGTTACTATGTTTGCGAGCGCACACACGTTCATAAAATAATCACAGTCACCAGCGAAGTCTGCGTCCGGAGCGTAATGCTTTGCTCCGCGACATCGTTGGGAACCCGGTTAGGCAATAACCGGTAACGCTTTGCGTTGACATGCCAGGTATTAGGCATGCTACGTGTTGCGGTCGAGTTGGACGCGGTCCCGCCAATTCATTTCGACCGCCCTGGCTGCCTATAACCCTGTAGTCTTCAGCCACGAACGAATGGCTTCGGCAAGTTCGCTTTTGCGCTCGAGCGGAAGCCAGTGGCCGGCAGGCAGGTTCGATACGGAAAGGTCCTGACACGCACCGCTCATGGGTTCTCCGAGACGGCTGCGATTGATGTCGCAGATGGCGTCCCAATCACCGTTGACGAACAAAACGGGCTGGCGTAGGTGACCACCGTCGGGTGCCGTGCGCGCATAGGCGATGTTGGTGGTGTCGTTCAGGTACCAGGCATTGACCGAACGGAAACCACTGACATGGAACGCCTCGACCAGGGCGTTAAAGTCGGCCGGCGTCCAGAGCGCTGGGTCAGGTGGCGTTGCCGGGGCGCGATGCGCCGCCCCATAACGGCCTCCGTTTTTGGTGATCAAGGCGGACGGCGAAACCTGGCCCACGGATGCAGGATTGCCGCGCCGATAGAGCGACGCGAGGGCTGCTGGGATGTCAGCCTCGAAATCGCTAACCGTCTGGCTGAAGTGCGTCAGGTAAAAACGGAAGTAGTCCCACTGCCCGTCCGGGTATTGATCGGCGGGGTACAACTGACGGTCGATTAGCGACACGAGATTGGGCAGCGCGAAGCCCTCCGGGAAGTAAGGGACTGAGATCAGCACCACGCCGCGACTGCGCTCCGCGTGATGCGCGGCCAGCGCTCCGGCCACGGGGCTTCCCCAGTCGTGACCAACCCAGATTGCCGGGCGCGCGCCCAAATAGTCGTGCAGTTCGACCATGTCGTCGACGATCTCCTTCAAGGCGTAGGCCTCGGAGGCGGCCGGCGCCGATGAGCCGCCGTAGCCACGCAGGTCTGGTGCAACGCAGCGCCAGCCTTCGGACGCGAAGGCCTCGATCTGCGTGCGCCACATCAGGCCGATCTCGGGCCAGCCGTGGAGAAAGATGATCAACGGCCCGTCGGCCGGCCCGGCCTCCAGGTAGCGTGTCGTGTGGCGGGGCGTGCTGACGGTACGCACGGTCAGGTTCGAGACGTTACTTGAATTCGCGCCGGGTGTTACCGTGCCGCTGGCAGGGGCAGACCCAGCCCCAAAAGTTGCTTTGCTCATCAACAGGCTTGCACCAAAGGCGGTCCCATTTGCGATGAGAGGGCGGCGCGACATAGCTGACATAGGGGGTCTGATTTATTCACGATTGATTATAGGAAAGGTCTGCGGACTCACCTAGCTGGGGGTTACGGTTCGCAGGAACTTCACGAGTTGCTCATTGACCACGTCAGGGGCTTCGAGTTGTACCCAGTGACCCACATTGTCGAGTTCGAGACCCCCAACGAGACCGGGAACGCCGGCGCGCATCTGGTCCACGGTCAGCGGATAAAGCTCTTTCAAGCCATCCGCCTTCCCCCAGATGAAAAATGCAGGCTGGGTAATCCTTGCGCCCTTCCACGGCGCGGACAAATAGAAGTACGGTTCGGCGGCTCGATAGTAGTTCAGACCACCGTGAAAGCCGGTGCGCTGAAACTCCGCCACGTTATGAGCGACGTAATCCGGCTCCGTCCATGACGGCAACGGTCCGGGGGGCGCACGGTGCAGGCTTCGTGCCGGATCCATTGGACTCCACCGCGTGTCTGGCGGAGCGGAGCCCGAGGCCCAATACAGAATTCCCGGAATGGTCACCGTGGCGTCGGCCCAGACCTGATCGGCGTCCGGTCGGATCTGTTCGAACATGTAGAAATCATCTTGATGACCGGCCTTCCGCATCTTCTCGAAGACGCTGACCTCTCCACGAGGAACGAAAGGCACGCTCAGGCAGAACACGGCTTTAAATCGATCTGGACGCATCAGCGCCGCTTGCCACACGTGCGTTGCACCCCAGTCATGACCCACGAGGACGGCACTCGGAATCTTCAGCGCGTCGAGCAGACCAACCAGGTCACCGACCGTTTGCAGTGGCGTGTACAGGGTTGCGTCCGCCGGAGCCGAACTGCGTCCGTAGCCGCGCATGTCAGGAGCGATTGCCCGATACCCGGCAGTCGCCACCGCTTCCATCTGTCGGCGCCACGTATAGGATGTATCTGGAAATCCGTGGCAGAAAAGTACGGCTGGCCCATCGCCTTGCTCGGTGACATGCAAGGTGATGCCGTTGGCATTGATGTCGTACTCCTTAAAAAGAGAGCCGTCGCCGCTGCCAGGGCCTTGCGCCTGCGCCCTGCGATCCAGCGGGCTCGCACCGAAGGCAGTCCCACTCGCGAGGAACGCGCGGCGGGAGATAGATGGTGCAGGAATAGAAGCTGTTGCAGAGAGGTTACTTTCCATAGGGGTTTCTCGATTGGCAGGACGTGAGACTCGGGGAACCCGCTAATGGTAGAAGCCCTCAACATGGCGGGACGGACGTATATCCGACAATTTCGGCCATGCTTCTGGACAATCGGCGCACCACCACCCACTGGGCCCACGCACGCGCATTGCAAACGACGTATCCGAAAGTCAAAGTCGAAGAAGATCGGATATTTATGGTAGATGGCGGACCAATGAGGTATCAATTATCCGTCACCGGTTGCCGCGTGACCTCTCACCATTTCGTCACGACTTTCCGGTCGTCCGCCGATGCCCGCTGACATGTTCGCCAGCATCGGGTGCTAACGAAAACACGTCGACTATCGCAATCACGCTCAACGATGCCACCAGCAGAAACGCGATGCTGAAATCGGCCGGCACTAATGTTTGCGCATCGTGTCCGTGCCACCACGCGGCGATCCGCAGCGCGATGGCGCCGGCCGCGACACCCATCCCCATGGTCATCTGGCTCATCGTGCTCGATAAGGTCGACGCTCCGCTCATCTGCGGCTTCGGCACGTCGGCGAAACCGAGCGTGTTGATCGCGGTGAATTGCAACGAACGCGCAACGCCGCTGATGAACAGCGCAAACAGGATCCATCCAGATGCCGTCGACGGCCTCAGCAGGCTCATGCTCGCAAGTGTCACTGCAGCAAACGCGCCGTTGAATACGAGCACCGTTCGGAAGCCGAAACGCTGCAGGATTTGCGTCGTAACGAGTTTCGTCGACAGATTGCCAGCGAATACCGCGAGCGTCAGCAAGCCCGACTGGAACGGATTCATCCCAAAGCCGACCTGAAACATCAAGGGCAGCAGAAATGGCACCGCGCCAATCGAGATGCGGAACAACGAACCGCCGCAGATCGCCACCATAAACGTCTTGATCCGGAACGCGGACAAATCGATCATCGGATGCGCGCTACGTCGAAGATGGAACCACGCCACCGCGCAAGCCGCAAGACCGATCGCCAGAAACACCAGCGCCGAGCGCCACGACGTGTCGGCGCGGCCGATCGCCTCCATCGCGTACATGATCGACGTGCCCGCGACGCCAGTCAGTACAAAACCCAACACGTCAAAAGGACGACAATCCGCATCGCGTTCCGCGCTGATGAAGCACCAGGCGAGCGCCATCCCCGCCAGTCCGAGCGGCACGTTCAGGTAGAAAATCCAGCGCCACGTGAAATACGTCGTAATGAAGCCACCGAGCGGCGGTCCGAGGACCGGCGCGACTAGACCCGGCCACGTGATAAGCGAGATCGCGCGCACCAGGTGTTCTTTGGGCGTGACGCGCAGCACGGCGAGCCGGCCGACGGGCACCATCATTGCGCCGCCGATGCCCTGCAATACGCGCGCGCCGGTAAATTCGACGAGATTGCCGGTCATTGCGCAGAGTATCGACGCCCCAGTGAAGATTGCGAGAGCCGCTGTGAAAACCGTACGAACACCAACGCGATCGGCAAGCCACCCACTGATTGGGATAAATACGGCAAGGGTCAGCAGGTAAGACGTGATGCCGACACTCAGCTCTACTGGCCTGATGTGAAACGACTGCGCCATCTGCGGCAACGCCGTAGCGATAATAGAACCGTCGAGGTTTTCCATGAAGAACGCGGCGGCGACTAGCGAGGTGATCAACGTGGTACTGCCGTGACGCACGGAAGCGGATGGCGAAGTCGACATCGGCTAACACTCCTGGATTGCAAGCTGAAGCAACGAATGGGGATTTAAAATTAGCCGCTCATAGTACAACCGATCGCGAAGGAATTCGATGTCTCGAAGTCGCTTTCACAGATGATGGCGAAGGCCAAAGTGAGGGTTCGTTTTGCCCAGCCGTTGCAACCCAGGGGTGGTGACAAATTCACTGTTCTAGCTGGAACTGGCCCACCACTTCGGCCAGGCGGCTCGCCTGCTCGTGCAGCACATCAGACGCCCCAGTTGCCTGTTCGACCAATGCTGCGTTCTGCTGGGTCGCGTTATCGAGCTGAGCTACAGCGTGATTGACCTGGAGGATGCCGGAGCTTTGCTCGGACGCGGCCGCTGAAATCTCCCGGAGAAGGTCGGTGACTTTTTGCACACTCGACACGATATCCCCCATTGTCGTGCCGGCCCGCTGTACCAGTTGGGTCCCAGCATCGACGCGGCCCACGGAGTCGACGATGAGATCCTTGATCTGCTTGGCTGCCTGAGCGCTGCGTAGGGCGAGTGAGCGCACCTCCCCGGCGACAACCGCGAAGCCTCGGCCCTGCTCGCCCGCGCGGGCGGCTTCGACTGCAGCGTTGAGTGCCAGGATGTTCGTCTGGAATGCGATGCCGTCAATGACGCCGATGATGTCCTGGATCCGGGACGAGGCGGCAGCGATTCCACCCATCGTAGAGACAACGTCAGCGACTACAGTACCGCCCTGTTTGGCCACGCTCGATGCCTGTTGAGCCATCTCACCGGCGCGCGTCGCCGCATCCGCAGAGTTACGCATCGTTCCGGCCAACTCTTCCATTGTCCCTGCCGTTTCCTCGAGGCTCGCCGCAGCCTGTTCGGTGCGCGCTGAAAGGTCACGGTTACCGTGGGAAATTTCCGCCGCAGCCACCTTCACTGAATCGCTCGTGGCTCGGATTTCCCCCAACACGCGCGACAACTTGTCGACAAACGTGTTAAACGAAACTGCAATCTGCGCGACCTCATCGTCACCGTAGACCGGTAGACGTTTGGTCAGGTCACCATCACCTGAGCCGATATCGTCCATGGCGATGCGGACCTCCGAGAGCCGGCGAAATGCCGACGCGGTTGTCACACTCCCGACAACACCGGCGATGAGGGCAATGACAAGCACCGTCACCAACATCGCACTCACGCTGTTATGCAGACCGGCCATTGCCTCATTTTTGTCCAGGGCGACAACGAGTTTCCAGTTGGTGCCAGCAATGGGCCCCGCTTGAAGGAGTTTGGGCCGCCCCTTCACCTGCACCTCGAAAGGGTCCGTATTGGCAGATAATCCGTCCAGCGCAGATCGAGTCAGATCGGCCGAGAGGACGGTGGCAGGTTTCAGGTCGAACCTGGCATCCGGGTGCGAAATGATTTGCCCCTGGTCGTCAACAATGAACGCAAAACTGGCGGGCGAGGGATGGATGCCGCTTACGATCGCGTCAACACGGTCGAGATTGACATCTCCCGCTACGACTGCCTTGACCTGTCCGCCGTCTAGAACGGGACGTTCGAAGGTCAGCACGAGTTTCTTGGATATGACGTCTATGTAGGGCGTCGGCACGATCAGTTTGCCGGCAGCCACCGCCTCTGGGTACCAGGACCCCTTTGTCGGATCATAGTCAGGCGGGAAGCCAACGTCCCGGGAGAAAACGGCGGCGTGCTTGTCCGCCAGACCGGCGTAAGCGAGCACGAATCCGCCTGAAGCCTCGAGCTGCTTCAGCGCGTGCACGGGGTCTGCAAGACTCTCTGCCGTGAACGCCTCTACAGCCATCGAACGTGAGGCAACCCACTCGTCGAGAGCCTGGGCGTTTCCCTTGGTAATCGTGCGTAGATTTTCCTTTAACGTGGATTGGTCGACACGTGAGTTGATGGTGTACGAAATGAATCCGGAACAACTGAGCGCGCCCACGACGATGACGACACATGTTGCAGTAATTCGAGCGCGCAAGGTTCCAAGCATTGTCACTTTATATTTATCCAATCGAGGTTTCTGAGGCCGATTGCGGAACGCTTGGCGCGCCGCTCCAACTTGGGGCGCTGTCGCTATCAGGTCCTCTTGGTCTTCTGTTTCCTTGACGGACTAAAATTCAGCACGCCCGATTTACCCAATTGCGATCGATCATATGAATACAGTATTTCTCGAGCAACATCCTTGCGCGAACGAAACGTTTGCATTCGGGTAGACCCTGGTGACGTAGGCACGCCGTGCAGCAAGAAGTGCCGAGGCGTAGGTGGTTCGCCTCGGGTGTACGGAGGGCATAGACTGACCGACGGCGACGGTCGAACCGCTATAAAGCGGACGCCAAGGCAGGAAGCCTGTGGCAGTCAGGCACCCGCACCCGCACGAGTCACCCTTATTCGTTTCCGGCGTCTGGCAAGCCCGTCAACCTGACGGTGGGGTGATGAAATGCACCACCTGCCATCGCGATGGACGGACCCGACCGTCCGATTGCCGTGATCTGCGGCTCCGGTCTGCTGGAGATCAGCACACGCAGCACTGAATATCTATTGGCGCGGATCGAAGGACGGCAGGTGAGTTCGCAGAAGGGGGCGGCGTTCGACGCGCTGGGCCAACCGCTTGATCATTCCGGCGTCGCCAGACAGTCGCGGTCGGCCTGCGCCGCTGTACTTCGCCCGAAGCTCGCCAGCGCCGCCAGACCGAGCAGCGCAAGCGCACTGCCGAGCAGGAAATCAGGTGGAATGCCGACCGAGTCGACAATCGCCCCGCCGACCAATGACCCCACCGCAATCGCGACCTGAATGATGCTGACGAACAGCGCCGACCCCGCCTCAGGTAGATCCGGCATCGCGCGCTGAATCCACACGCTGAAACAGAGCGGCAGCGCGCCGAACGAAATGCCCCACGCGAGCACATCAACCGTAACCGCCAACTGCGAATGCCGCAGCAGCGGCATCGACAAAAGCGCAAACATCAACAGCGATACCATGGTCGCCACGGATGCCTTGAGGCTGCGGTTGACCGTGTTCGAAACGGCGAAGTTGGAGAAGAAACCAATCACGCCGAATCCCAGCAACAACCATGTAATGGTCGGCATGCCGAAGCTGGCGCTATGCAGCAGAAACGGCGTGATGTAGGTATAGGAACAGAAGTGGGCACCGAACACGAGTCCCACCATCAGCATGCTTCTACGCGCATAAGGACGCCGGATCAGCTCAACTAGGTCCGCAAAGCGCAGCGCTGCGCTCGAGGGCAGGGACGGGACCAGCAACAGTTGCGCGACGAGTGCGACGGCAACCAGCACACCGGTGGCCATGAACGAAAAGCGCCATGAGGAAAAGCCGGCGATGAACGTGCCGAGAGGCACGCCGATCACGGTGGCGCACGTCACCCCTGTCAAGATTGTCGCGGTTGCTTTGGCGGCATCTTTGGGCTGCACGAGCCGGCCTGCAGCGGCCGTCGCCAGGGTCCAGAAGCCGCCCAATGCCGCGCCCAGCAGCGCGCGGCCCACCAGCATGACGGCGAAATTCGGTGCGAACGCCGATAACAGATTGGACGCCAGCAATAGAGCCGTGAGCAACAGGAAGACGTGCCGACGGTCCATACGCCCCGCTCCCAGCATGAGCCCCGGCGCAGAGAGGGCGGCAATGACGCCAGGCGTGGTGACCATCAGGCCCGCGGTGCCCGGCAGGACATCCATTTCCTTGGCGACATGCGGTAATAAGCCGACCGGCAGAAATTCTGTGGTCACAAAGGCAAATGCGCCAAGCGCCACGGCGCCGACCGAAAGCCATTGGCGTAAAGACGATGAATCACCTTTCTCCGGCGCGGGCGTGCCCGCCGGCAGATTGCTTTCTACCAACATAATCTTGTTTGTTCTTAACGGAGAATGATTGAAGTGAGGCGGATCTGCGCTACTAATCCTGCCGCATCATCGGGTTCGTGATGAAAACGCCTGGCCTCAGGCGTCTGCGATGCTGTCCTGAGACGACGCATCACGATACCATTGCATTATTTCCCTTGCCGATGCGCTGCCAAAGGTATCGCGCGACGTAGGGGTACTGTCGGCGAAGCGAGTGTCAGCGAGGTCCTCGTGAGCCAAAAGTTATCGTCCGTCAACGGCATCAGTTCGGCATAGATGCCGAGCACGTCGCCACGGCCAAAATCCAGGCTAAGGACAACGCGCAACGGCCGGCAAGGTGTGAAGCTGGGCGACAAGCTCGGCAATGGTCATGATCGACATCTCGCGCAAGACGGATGAATGGCCAGTGTAGCGGCCCGGTCCCGGCAAATGGATGACACGGTGTTAGCTTGTGGCCTTCGAGGCGCCGGCATCCCGAACGCTTAGGGCTGGGATAAAAAAGCGCATTCCTGGAACTGTCTGCGCCCGACGAATAGCTGCGCCCTCGAACTTCAGAAGGAGTGGCTTCAGGCGAAGCGCCGGCTTTTCGACGCACCACCACGAAAGCACGGCCAGTGCGAACGTTACGGGCAATGAGACAAGCATGTTGGTATACCAGTACTGACCGCCATGCCCAAGTGCCGCAACTACCGCTTGTTGAACTGGAAACCCATACAGAAATATTCCGTACGAATAGTCGCCGCTCATAATAAGCCGATTACGCTTCGGTTGCAAAAGTCCGAGATAAACGGTGACATAGGTGGCCGGCAGAGGCGCGAGATAATCAAATCCCGGGATGGCCAGGCATGCGAATGTTGCGGCGGCTGAGACAAAAAACAGCGCCTTGCTCCAAATAATCTTTCGACGGAACAGGTGCGCCGCGATTCCAAAAAGAAAGCATTGAACGAGCAATGAGCCCAAAAACATAAAACTGTGCGGAGTCTTGAACACAATTTTGTTAGCAACGAAAATCAACACATTCGCAACAACCGCGCTTATCAAGAAAAGACTTGGCCGCTGCGCTATCCCAAGGAATGAGAGTGCAACAAGGCCAGCGTAACAAATCATTTCGAATGGCAGAGTCCATAGCTGCTGATTTAAATAATTCGGCCAGGGATTATTCGCGAATACACCTGGCAAAAAATAATGTATTATTCCGGTAATATTTAAGAAGTATTTTAAAAATCCGGGTTGCGAGAAATAATCCGCAAGCGGCAACGCCGTGAATATCGGACCCAGGAGCAATGCACCCAGGACGGTATCGACAGCTAGCGCGGGCATCAGGCGCAGAACCCGCAAACCACCGAAAGAAACGATTGTTTTGCATCGTTCAAAACTGCCAGCCACCAGAAATCCACTCAGCGCGAAGAACATAGGCAATATGATGGCAAAGAAAGGCCGCGCTGGGCCCCGCCATACCGAATATGTGAACTCGGTTCCGTAACAAACGTCGATGGTATGGCTGCAAACAACTAAAGTGGCCAGTACCAACCGCATGTAATCGAAGCCAGACGGTCGATTTGATGCTGCGGTGAGTCGCGCGTCGAGTGTCACTCGCTTAGAGCGCTTGGAGTCGCCAGCCACTTGTTTTCGCTTATCGGCCACGGTTCACCTGCTGTCCAGTAGGGTGCCGCGATCGTAAGCGTAAAACCAGAGCGCCAACCGCCATAAATATATCGTTGTCCGCCAAGCCGGCTGACTCCTGATTGCGCGACGAACAGGGATGCTAAATATATCGTGGACAATAGCTCACCCTCGCGTTGCACATGGCGGCAGCAAGACCGCGGCTGTGGCGTGGGTGGGATGGTGCGGGGCATTGGTCCGCAACGCCAGGTCCCCAACAATGAACTCGAACGGTACGTGGAGGAGCGGAATGGCGCATGGTGAAGTTCAATCTTCTCCCGCCCCTAAAGAATAAGTCACGACAAAAAGGTTATGGGTCAATAACCTCCCTGGCTTTGGCCAATGAGGATCCGGAATCCGCAGTCGAAAACGCCGATTCATATCGAATTTTTTGTGAAGCTGCGAAATCATCGACAGCATGCGGGGCGCTAGGATGGTCCTTATTTGGGGCGAAGGTCGCACACCGCTGGTTCGACCAGAGTTAAAGCATTTTGGCGCCGGCGGCGTCCGTGCGAAGTAAAAAGCCGC
>JBEKNG010000016.1:0-17512 GCA_049523075.1 Paraburkholderia sp. | reverse complement strand
TTCCACCCCATTCGTTCAACGCCGGATGAGCTACCGGCTTTGCTCAATATCGCGGCGTCGACGAAATCTCCGAGCGTAACCGCCACGCCCGGCACGAAGAGCATAACGTAGATCACTCCCAGCACGCCCGCGCACGCGGAGATGATCCACATGCGCTGCTTGCGCGCGGCGGCGTCACGGCTGACAAGATGAGGCCTGCTGAACACCAATACAGCCATGTATCCCGCCAACCCCACGTAGGCGCTCCCCGAAGTGGACAGCAGCAGCAATGCTCCAGTCGCGGCAGCAAGCGCGCCGGCCAGTTTCGGACGCCACCCGACCAGCCATAGATTGAGGCAAAAGACAAAAAGCGGCAGAGTGAAGGTTGCAAACGCGGAAGTCTCGCTGAACGTGCCGCTGATGCGCACCAGTCCAGACATTTCCTCGCCGCTCAGGTCGGCGAACTGTGCTGTCTTGACGAGCGAAAGAACATCAATGCCGACAGCGTGCGAAGCGGCATCGAGCACGCCTGCGAGCACGTCGAGCAGGGTGAGCAGGAAGATCGCGTTCGCGAGTGTCCGGTACGCGCCACGGCATTTCAGAAACGCATACATGCAGCAATACACCAGGACGTCGCCAATGCAATAGACCGCCTGGGACAGATTGCCCGAAACGGGGCCGAGCGGCTTCAGCAGTATTTGCTCGCTACTGCGATCGACGGGAAACACGAGTGTTGTGCCGAGTAACAGGCGCGGCAGCAGGATAGCGCCCGCGACTGCCCACAGGCAATTGCAGAGCAGCCAGAAGCCCGGCTTGTCCAGCGAGAACGCCTCGCCAATCTTCTTCCCGCCGACAAGATTGAAGGCCCTCAGGGCGAAGAATGCGAGAAAGAGTTGCGGCGGCAAGATGCCGATTCCGCCCAATGCCAACGCGAGCGCACACCCGAACAGCGAGTACACCGCCATTCCGTAAATTACGCCGCGATGCGACGTATAGAGCGCCACCATGCCGGTGACGATCACCAGGATCCCGAATATCGACAGTCCCACTTGCTAAACCCCTATCCGTTCACCGCACGCTCATGCGCGAACGATTTTGTTGACGCGCCGCCTCATGCGGAGCGCCAGTACCGGACCGCCGGCGGCGTATCGGCAAACCCTCTGTTGTCATCCATTGCGCGTTCCACGACCGCCATGAATTCGTGTTTGAACCGTTCCGCCGTAAAGCGCAAAGCATTGCGGCGGCAGACTTCCCCACGAAAAGGCGGGCGCTGCTCGAAACGCTCCACCGCATCGACTATGGACGCCACATTCTGTTCACCGAAGAAAAGCCCCGTACCGCGTTCAGGGTCCGCCGAATCGACCACAATCTCCCGCACGCCTCCACGGCCCAATGCAATGACCGGGGTGCCGCAGGCCTGTGCTTCGACTACTGAAATGCCGAAGTCCTCTTCCGCGGCAAAGACGAACGCGCGCGCGCGTTGCATGTAGTCCACCAGCACCGTATCGGGCTGGTAGCCGAGCAGCGTCACGTTGGGCGTCGCGCTCGCTTTGGCGCGCGCGAAATCGGTGCCATCGCCGATCACCACGAGACGCCGCGAGGGCATCGCCGCAAAGGCCTCGACGATGAGCGGAATCCGCTTGTAAGGCACCATGCGCGAGGCAATCAGATAGAAGTCCTCATGCTGCGTGCCGAGTTCGAACCGCTCGACATCCACAGGTGGATAGACAACGGTAGCGTCGCTACCATAGGCCTTGCGGATGCGCCTGCCGACGAAGGCCGAATTGGCGACGAAAGCGTCCACGCCGTGTGCGGTACGCTGGTCCCAGATGCGCATGTAATGAAGCAGCAGGCGCACGATCCAGCTTTTCATCCCGCGCTGCATGCCAGCTTCGGCCAGATATTGATGCTGGAGATCCCACGCATAACGAATCGGCGAATGCACATAGCTCACATGCACCTGATGCGGCCCGGTCAGCACGCCCTTGGCCACGGCATGGCTCGACGAAATCACAAGATCGTAGGCCGAGAGATCGAACTGCTCGATCGCCAGCGGCATGAGCGGGAGGTAGCTGCGAAACGATTTGCGCGCCCGCGGCAAATGTTGAATGAACGAGGTATGGGCGCGTTTGCCGCCCAGCACACCCCGCTGCGACTCCGGGAAGAAATCGACGATGCTGTAGAGATCGGCCTGTGGAAACAATTGAAGGATCTGTTCCACCACCTTTTCCGAGCCCGCGTAAGCCGCCAGCCAGTCATGCACGAGGGCTACCCGGCCGAAACGACGCGTGTCGTTTGCAAGGGTTGCGGCAAGCGTTACATTAGCCACGGCGAGATCTCCTCGATCAGCTTGACTGCGGTGGCACGCCAGGTCAGTTCCGCGGTACGCGCGCGGCCTCGCTCGCGCAGACTCGCACGCAACTCAGCGTCGCCAGTGATCCGTTCAAGCAGGCGCGCCAGCTCCGCGGGATCATCCGGCGAGGTGTAGAGCACCGCATCGCCACACGCTTCCAGCACGGCCGGCAACCTCGAAGCGATGACGGGACAGCCGAGAGCCAGCGCCTCGACCGGCGGCAGCCCGAAGCCCTCGTAACGCGACGGATACACGAAACATGCCGCGCGCCGGTATAGCGCTGCCAACTCGCCGTCGCTCACGTAACCGAGATGCTTCACGAACGCGGGCAACCCATCCTGGCCCGTTCCGTACACACGCGAATCGCCGCCGCCCACCACCACGATGTCGAACTGTGCATCGCGAATGAGACGCGCGGCGTCGGCCACAAGCTGAAAATTCTTGTGCCGGTTGAGGCTTCCCACCGCCAGCACGAAAGGACGTCCGTTCAGCGTGGGTTCCACTGCGCCTTGATCCTGTTGCACACGCAACATGTGTTCTCCGCTCTCCGGCACGACGCCAATCTTGCCGGCAGGAATCCGGTAAGCGTCGCACAACTCGCGCCGCGAGAATTCCGACACGGTGATCACGCGCTGCGATACCCGGCCGATACGCGGTGCCATCAGGCAGTACCAGGCGACAAACGACCGGCTGTAGCTGTCGGGCACGCGCGCGGGCGCTGCGTCGTGCAGCACCGTCACCTGGCGGTGGTACAGCAGCGGCCCGGAGTTGCAGAGATTGAGCAACAACCGGCCGCGTGCCACCTGCGGCAGCGCGAGTTGTTCCCAGCGCAGACCGCCCCCTTTACCGCTCGCCCTCAGCCCGACATGCCGAAACGGATTGGCCATACCGGCCAGTGCTTCAGGCACGACGATTTCGGTCCTCATTCCGGCGACGAGCGGATCGCCCAGTTCGATCAACTGATCGAGTGCCCGAATAGTCTCGAATGCGAAGCGATCGACGCCCGTCGCCTGGCGACCCAGAAAACGGCCATTAATCACCAGATTGGGAGAATGCATGGGTTTCATCGGCGGGTTCCAGGGCATCGCTCAAGTCACATCGTTACGCGTGCGCAAAGTCACCGCGACACACACCAGAATCGACAGACCGCGTCATACAGGTCATATGGCCCAGAGTGTGACCGACCCGCAGCCATAAAAATGTTCGCCGTCGCTCATGCAACGTCAGTTTTCAAGCCAGCCTCCGGGCAGCGACAAAAAACGAAGCCCGCCGCAGCGGACCGGGCGGGCGGGAACAAGTTACGAACATGCCGATAAGCCCGGCGCTCGGCGGGTAAGCTATAGGTGTTCAAGCCATAGGCCCGTATAGGCTCCTACGGTGGAGGAAGGTCGATCCGGCACGGGGACCCCTAGTTCAGCCACCTGCCATTCACCCAGCACCCCGTAACCCAGGCGCTTGAAATCAGCAATAAGTTTCGAGCGGTTGTAAAGCATGCAAGCGACACGAATATGTCCCGCATCCTGCACTATTGCAAAATCTGGACCTTCTGTCAGCGGGGTGCGGTTAATTAATATATATTTCGGGCGTTGATCAAGATTTTCTATTAACTCTGGCAATGATTTATCAAAATAATGAAGAGAGCCGCTGGCAATAAATAAATCGACGTCGCCAGCCTGCCGCAAATCATCTGTAAATCGAAGATTTTTTACGTTTTCACTGCTTGCCAAAGTTCGCCCGCGCAAAATATTCTCTGGCAAATCATAGACAGTCCAAACTACATCCTCTCTCAGATGTAAATAATCTCTATAGCAATAGTAAAGATTGCCGACATTGCCACCCAGATCAAATATTTTCCGAACGCAAAGCAGCCGATCCCGGAGGTAATAGAAGGCGGCGTAGTCACTCGTCCCGGCTACGCGATTCAGATGCCAGGTCGCGTTTTCGGGATTCTCATGCCCTCCTCTCGCGTAAGGCTTTACTGCCTTCTCGGCCTCGTCAAGCGTCCGGAAGCTACGTCTGTACCCCAGCATCCATCCCAATATCGCGGCTCCGAAACGAGTGCGTCCTGTTCCTTCTATCAACCTGCGACCAGAACTGATCTTGCCAAATGCTCTGAACATTTTCGCAGTCCAGATTATTTGAACATCGCGTAGCTTGGTTGGTGTTCGCATCAGAATGCTCATATCGATCGTATGTTGCGTTAGCTCTGACATGTCCTACCCCAATGCGTGTCGTGTTCGTCAAACGTTCGTGATCCGGCGCGGTCGTCTGCCGATAGCGAATGAACGGACCCCTTTGCCTCTGGCGACCCACAGGTTCGCACCGCCCGACCGACAGGCCACGACAACACATTAAGGTGTGAGCAGCGGGGGAACCGTGCGCAACCCCACCAACGGTTTGTGATCGTCGCTGACTCGCCGTCCGCACCACACGCGAGCCGCACAACAGGCTGCATGCGGACGATGCGTTATGTGCGTTCACGCACATAACGCATCGTCTTTCGGGGATCGGTGAATGCGCGCGGCGTCAGGACTTCTCGTCCGCACATTGCTTTCGCGCAATACCTATCCGTTCGCCCTCGCACACACGAAGCATGCAACAACACATCAGAATGATATGTATACGCCTGTAACCGAGGCAAAACCGTCGAGATGCCGGGCGTGGAGCAAGGCGCGCGGAATCGGCAACAGCCCACGAGGAATCCGCCGTGAAGCATCCCGTAGCAACCATCCATATCCTGCTCGCCAATACAGCCGTCTCTCCCGGTTCACGACACGCGAGCCGGGCGAAACCGTACAGGTGGTTTGGCACGCGCGCCGCCGAAAGTCTTGCTACAGGCATCTGCGTGCTCGCATGCGTATCGACGGTGCAAGCCAGCGATGCTGTACGAGCAATGCCAACCGATGCCTTCATCGAGACGCTCGCTGTCATTACCCATCTCAACTATACCGATGGCGCCTATGCCAATGTGCGCAACGTCGCCGACGATCTAACATGGCTCGCCATCCGCCACGTTCGCGACTATTCGCCCGGCACCATCCCACCGTTTTCAACCTATGTCCACCTCGCGCAACGCGGCGTTAAATTCAACTTCCTGACGGGCTCGAACTTTGCGGAGTCAATCGAGCAGGCTGCAAAGTTAAACACCGCGGTGCCTGGCAGTGTCGCGGCCATCGAAGGCTTCAACGAGATTAACAACTGGCCGGTCCCCTACCACGGCCTCACGGGCACCGCTGCCGGACTCGCCGTGCAGCGCGAGATCTACGCACGCGTACACGCCACGCCGGAGCTCGCGGGTGTACCCGTCTACGACCTCACTGGCTATGACTACAAGTCAGTCGAGACGCGAACGGATTCCGCCGATTATGCGAATCAGCACGTCTACCCACAAAACGGCGAGCAACCAACCTATAACGCGAACGGCGACAGGTGGATGGGCTCGGCCATCGCAGCCGTCAAGAAGTTCCAGCTGCCGCTCGTCATCACCGAATTCGGCTACTTCTCGATGCCTCAGGCGGGTTGGTACATGCTCGGCGTCGACGAGGCGACACAGGCCAAAGGTGTGCTCAACGGTTACATGGACGCGGCGGCGGCGGGCGTGAAGCGGACCTATGTCTACGAACTGCTCGACGAAAAACCCGATCCGCAGAGCAAGAGCGGCGAAATGCATTACGGGCTCTTTCGCAACGACAACAGCCCCAAGCAGGTGGCCTACGCGATTCGCAATCTCACGTCGATCCTGAACGCCCGCACGACGCGCCGTGCAAACGGTGCGGCGCGCGGCATGCTCGCGTATACGCTCTCGGAAATGCCGGTCTCGGGAAACAACCTGCTGCTGCAGAAAAAGGACGGTCGTTTCGTGCTGGCGCTATGGAACGAAACGCCGATCTGGAACCGCGAGACGGGAACACCGATCACCAGTCCACCAGCTAGCGTCCAACTTGACTTCGGCGCGAAAGCGAGCCGTGTCGACCTGTACGATCCGCTCGTTTCGGCGACGCCGCTCGCAAGTCATCGCGACTTGCGCCAACTCACCGTGGACGTACCCGATCACGTCATCCTGCTCGAAGTCACACCTGCGGACGCACCGGGAACCTGAGCGCGTTCGCCGGCACCTTGCCATCACTCCTGGATGGGGACATCGGCGCTGCGGCTGGAATATCCGTAGGCGCCGTAACCTTTCCCGTAGCGACTCGGTCTCGCCATCGCGTCGTTGAAAATCACACCGCGAATGGGCACGCCGATCTGCTCAAACCTCCGTGTCGACTCGCGCAGCTCTTCCACCGTCGTCACGCCGTGCCGTGCAATCACGAACACCATTCCGGCAATCGAAGCCACAATGCCTGAGTCGGCAACCGGCAGAATGGGTGGCGCGTCGATCAGTACCACGTCGTATTCGCTGTCCGCCTGCTGTGCGAATGCCAGGAAGTTCCGATGTTTGAGAATTTCGCTAGCGTTCTGTATGTATCCTCCGTTAGCAACGAAGTCGACACCCGGCAGAATGTTTCGATGGACGGCGTCTTCGAAGGTCCTGCCGCGCGTGACGATATTGGTAATACCCGGGCTACACGGCACCCCAAGGTATTGGTGCAACGTGCCTCTTCTCAGGTCTGCATCGACCAGCAGCACACGCTGGCCCGATGCTCCGATCAGCGCCGCGAGATTGACCGAGACGAACGACTTTCCCACGATAGGCGTCGGCCCGGCGAGCAGGACGATCCGGTTAGGGGCGTCGACCAGCGCATATTCGAGCGCGCTTCTGAAGCTTCGCAGACTTTCGATGGCAGCATCGCCAGACGCCGCTCGCGCCAGAACCAGGTTTGAGGCGGTGTTACCTGGAAGACTGCGTGTCAGCGTTTCCTGCGTCCTGCTGCGCGGAATCGTCGCGTACACTGCCAGCCCCGTACCGGCTTCGATTTCGTCCATGCCGGCAACCCCATCGAAAAGCTTTCGCTTGAGCAATACCAACGCGACGCTCGCGAACAGACCGGCGATCAGGGATCCCGCCACCGCAAGCGAACGCTGCGGTCGAATCGGCCGATCGGGCACGATAGCGGTGTCCACCAGTCGCACATTCGACACCTTGCCCGCTTTGAGAAGCCGCAGTTGTTCACGCGTGTTCAGGAGGTTCGTGTAGATAGTGGTGTCTACCTGGACCTCTCTCTGCAGTCGCAGCAGATTCTGCTCCATCGGCGGCAATTGCCGGGTCACGGAGGCAATGCCTCCAACCTCCCTCTGGGCTTCGCTCAATTCGTCGTTGATGGCGATCACTGCCGGGTTTTCGTCTGTATAACGTGCGAGAAGCAACGCCCGCTGCTGCTGGAGATCGGCGACCTTGCTCTGCGCCTGGGCCGACCGTTGCAAAAGCGCGGTTGCTTCAGCCGTCAGATCCACAGTCCCGTTCTTCGCCCGAAAAGTGTTGAACTCGCTTTCCGCGGCCTCCAGTTTTGACTTCAGTACAGGCAATTGCCCGTCGAGAAACGTGATCGACTTCTGTGCCTCCTCCTGGGTACGCAAGACATTCTGCTCAACATACGCCGTACCAATTGCGTTGAGAATGGCGCTGATTTTCTTCGGCTCAGTGCCCTCCAGAGCGACGCCAATCACATCCGAGTCCTTACCTTTCTCCACAATCAACAAGCCCTGCTGCACGTTCTGAATCGCGGCAAGCTCTGAACTGCGAACGAGATCAAAACCGACACCCGGCTTTCCGACGATCTGGCTCACAAGCAGATCGATCGGCCCTCCGTCCGTTTCCGCATGCAACAGCTCGCCGACTCGTCCCGACAACTCGATGCCTTTGTGCTTTAACGTGTAGTTGCCGTTTTTTTGCAGCGTCAGGGTAAACACCGCACCCTGCAGTCCCTCGGGCACATCGAATTTCGACACGGCGATTCGCTCGCTACCCCATGCATAGCCGCCCACGCCGGAATGGGAAAGGTCATTCAGGTGACCTGCAGCCCACCGGCCGATCACTGGAAAGTACCGTGGCGTCGCGCTAATGTTGAGTTGTGCGCTGGTGACGGCTCCCGCGATCACCAGCCTCGAACGCAAGACCTCGATCTCAGCCGACGCCGCAGTCTTGATCGCGAACATGGATTGAACGTCGCTCAGAGCGTCCTTGGCGGTATTCGGGTTCTCCACGACCTGGACCAGAATATCCGCCTGATAGACGGGCGCCGCGAGCAACGCATAAGCCGCCCCTAGAAAAACAAAGCAGGCCGTGATCACGGCGATCAATCGGCGGTTCTGGTACAGGATGTCCAGAAGATCTCCAAGGTGGTGTTCGCCTTGTGCCGGACCTGCATCTATCGTATTAAATGACGTTTCACGGTAATTCATGCGCCTTCCCCATATTGCCAAGCGTTCCAGCCGCGCCGGTCTTAGCTATGGCGCTGCTGGCTTCATTGCCGCAGAGCCATACAAATAGTTTGCTCATCAATAACCGATGGCCCGGGTAGCAGCTGCCGCCTGTGTACTTGGTACAAGCAGACCGATCACGCGGCTCCACCTGACCAGCGCAGACGCGTCAACAAACACAACATCATTTGGCTTTAGCTCAAAGCCGTCCGCGGTTGCCATCGCAGCCGGGGACCCCGCGTTCAGGTGAAACACCACCGGCTTACCCGCGTCGCGCCCACGCACGACAAAGACCTGCGAGGCATCCCCCGAGGTTTGACTGATGCCGCCAGCGTCACCTAGCGCTTCGTTCAGACTCATCCGACCGTTGTTGAACGTCAGACTGCCTGGACGTTGAACTTCGCCGAACACGTACACTTTCGTATCGGTCTGCGCGAAGACGCGCACCAGATCGCCCCTGCGCAACTCGATGTTGTCCGGATTCACGCCCTTTGCAATCATGTCGGGAATGTCAACCACAACTGTCTTGTCGCCCCGCGTAATCGCGACCGACGAGCGGTCAGCCGTGGGAGTAAAACCTCCGGCACGATTGATGGCCTCGGGCAAGGTCATCGGCATGTCGTTGAGCACCTGCACACCGGGATTCCTGACTGCACCGTCCAGATAGACCCGCTTGCTTCGATACGTCTGAATCCTCAACGTCACCTGAGGCTGCCGTACGAAACGACTAAGCTTTTCTGCCAGCAGGTCGCGAGCGTCCATCTCAGTCAGACCTTCAACCTTGAGTGGGCCGATGTAGGCGTACTGGATCCTGCCGCCCGCATCGACCGTATAGCCCGAAGTCATCGAATCCGAGCTGTTCGCTTCCGGTCCGGCCGACCCGGCGGCGCCTGGCATGTTCAGCTCAGGGTGATCCCAGACGACGATACTCAATATGTCGCCCGGCCCGAGTGTGTACGGAGCCGGCTTCGCAAACAAATCCGTGACATCGGCAGGCACACTCTTCGAACGCTCGGCACGTTCCTTTTCAACCAGATCGTCGGTGATTTCGACCAGCGTGCCCGCCGGCGGTGCATCGGCACCCTTGGCTGGATGAGCGCCTGCTGTCGCATGGACAGTGCCGACGCTTGGGACATTGGCCACATCCACTTGTGCGGGACCCGCGGTTCCAGTTGGGCCATCGTATGACATGCCCGGCGACCATGCGCACCCTGCCACGCAGGCCACCAGCAGAATGCCGGCGAAAGCGGCCCTGACCTGTCGTCGGCAGCCTCCCGCGCGCGATTGAGTCAATGAATCGCCCACGTCGGCTGATCGCTGTTCACGCAACACGTTCAACTTTGGCGCGCTCGTGGTCCTTTCCGAATTCAACTTGTTGCATGACATCATCGCTACTCCCTTCCGTCGCGCGTTCAACCTGAAGCCCCCGTTGCAACGCGCACACCACTATGTAGAATTTTTTCCCTGCCTTCATCTGGACTGCATACTGCTATTGCTGACGATACCCAGCCGGCGTCTGCTGCTCACACCCCACCCCGGCAATCTCGTGTTTGATCAGACAGTGACCCGCGATTCAATACGCGCCACTGCCCTTGAAGACGACTTTGAAAGTCTTGAATAAAATGGTCACATCCCTAAGCAACGACCAGTTCTGCACGTAAGCAACGTCCAATGACACTCGCGTCGCGTAGTCCGTGGTACTGCGGCCGCTGACCTGCCATAGCCCTGTCATGCCAGGCTTGGCCATCAGGTAGTACATGACGTTTGCGCCGTAGCGCTCCAGTTCCTGGTCGATGACAGGACGCGGTCCGACCAGACTCATGTCGCCGCGAACCACGTTCCACAACTGCGGCAATTCGTCCAGACTCGTACGGCGCAGAAACCGGCCGATCCGCGTCACCCGCACATCGTTTTTCAGTTTGAAACCGTGCTCCCACTCGGCGCGGGCCTGCGGATCGCTTTCAATCAAGGCCTTGAGCACCTGATCGGCGTTCACAACCATCGAACGGAACTTCAGGCAGCGAAATTTCTTGCCGTTACGCCCCACGCGAACGTGTCCGAACATCGCGGGACCACCATCGCTCGTCACCACAACCGCAAGCAAAACGAGGACGGGCAGCAACGCGACAATCAACGTTGCGCCGACCACAACGTCAAAGCCGCGCTTGACGAAGTGCCGTGCCGCTCCCGCGCAGTCCAGACCATATTTGCGGGACGTCGTATCGCGCGGGGCACGGAATGTAGCGGTGCGTACCAGCCGGACACCGGCCTGCCGGGCGAGGTTGAATTCTGCAAAAATGAGCGTGTGCGAGCCAAGAAGCGATATGCCGGTAGTGAGCGTCCAGTAGAGAAACCATTGCAACGACAACTGGTTCTCGCGATGAATGGCATAAAGCAACGCAAGACCGCACAGCTGGACAGCAAGCCACGCGAACGCCGTACGGCTCGCAAGGCTGACCACCGACCGCGTGCGTTGTGACGGGTAGGTTCCGCAAGCGGGAAACACGGACAGCGCCAGTGCGGCAACAAACGCAACGAGCGATGGATCCAGCTCGTGCGGATGACCCACCTGCGGCAGGTTCAGATGCAACGCACCAAACGCACCCAGTACGATCAGTGCGATATCGATCATTCGATGGACTAGTACAGACATTTCGGTTACCCCAAACCTTAACGTTCCCGCGCCGAGCGCTTCCGCCTCGTCGCTGCACACGGCTGTCATGATTCCCGCCAGACTGGTCACGCATCAGCAACGGAAATCTCGCCTCCTTCATCGCTAGTAGCGGGACGCCCCCTACCGTCCTCGCCGACGTATTCCATCGACAACACTTTGTTTTATTTGAGCGGCGGCGTGTCGTGGCTTTTCAACCGTTCCACGCGCGGTCACCGAGGAGCATGCCTACCTGTCCGCACGCGTTCTTTGTCGGTACATGTCACTCTTATTCACCTGGCAAGCAGTGCTTCATTCCACAGCAATAAGCTACGTCTTCGGCCGAAACCATTCCGTGCGGCATCACACCAACCATGGGGTTTCATTGACCAGACGGAAAATCGTCCTAAGAGAAGGCAACGAATCAGGCTGGCCGGTTGTCAGTAAATCGCCCACACGCCTCCCTCGCTTCAGAAAAAGGCGAAGTTATTTTTACATTAACTTTTAATTAGTAATCCAAAATTAATGGTTCTCGACTATTAATGAAGCGCATCCATTACTTAAAACCGGCGGCCGTCCGTTTTCAGAACGACGTCATAAAAAAACCCTTACATCTGTTCGAAAGCGCACAGCTAGCGCTTTTGCAACGTTCTTGCTAATCGCACGGCGCCCCGCGAGAATGTCGCTGACCACCGTTGGAGAGGCGATATCCGCCAGGTCCTTTTGCTTGAGACCATGCGATTCCAGCAGGTGGCGCAGGACTTCCCGCGGTTCTGCCTCGGGGAGCGCCACGTGGCGGGTTTCCCAGACACCAATCAGAGCAGACAGGACGCCGAGCAGATCCGCCAGCGGGTTGCCTGTGTCACCCTGGAGATGATTCTTCAATGCATCCGTGAGTTGCGCCATCTCCTCGTATTCCTGCTCGTTGCGAATTGGCCTGATAAACACCTTGCTCTGCAACGCAGCCCAAGCTTCAACGATATCGGGGACTTGTCCCGAAAGGCGATCGGCATTCATATTATTTGAATTTTCCTGTTCAGAAGTTGGTATTTTTTAGACCGTGGTCAATGCCAGATCGAGCGCACCGGCCCGCTACCGCGGGCCCCCTGCAGCGATACTGCGCGCCGCTCGTTCATGATTCCATGTCCTAATCCCCTTCAATTACGCCTGCTATTTCTTTCATTTATTAAGGATGACGAATTTTTTACCATCAGAAATTGTCATCCTGAACCACGCTGTTTTAACAATTCGAAATCATCATCCTGATCCACGCTGTGGTGCGCAATCCGCATAGCTTCGGGTCAGTGACCTGCCACACCAACGGCGGTCCGCGCGGTTGACGCACGGGCACGCCGGGAAATCGGACCGATCGTACCGATCACGCCGATCCGCAAGACGGCCCGACGCCACGAAACCGAGTTTAAAAGGACCGTCGTCCGCAGTGCGTGCGCGCGACCACACTCCGCAATCGAGAATTGGCAAAAAGCGGATGTTCGTCGGTCAGGTGCCGTTGCCCACCAATGTTCGAACAGGACCAACCCGGGAGGCGGCCCAAAAATCAAACGTTAGATGAAGGGGGACGGCGAAGTGGTAGGGGTTTACACGCCACGAGACAACGCGACTCGACAACAGGAAGGGTTTGCTGAGCCGGCCGGCGCGGACATTGAAGTTCCGCGCTGAGCCGCCAGCCTTAGCGCAGATCGTAAGGGGTCGTCTCTACGCCGGTATCGGTCCCTAGCAGACACAGATCCGCTCCGCGTTCTGCGAACAGGCCAACGGTCACGACGCCCGGCCACGCATTGATCTGCGCTTCGAGCGCGCGCGGATCGACGATCTTCAGACCTTTGATGTCGATGATCTCATTGCCGTTGTCCGTGATAAACGGCGCACCGTCCTTCGTCACGCGCACCACCGGCACGCCGCCCAGCGCGGTCACACGGCGGCCGATAGCGGTGCGCGCCATCGGCACCACTTCGACCGGCAGCGGAAACTGGCCGAGCACGTCGACACGCTTGGTGGCATCGGCGATGCAAACGAATACGTCCGATACCGACGCAACGATCTTCTCGCGCGTGAGCGCACCGCCGCCACCCTTGATCATTGCGCCGCTGTGGTCAATCTCGTCCGCGCCGTCGACATAGACCGGCAACGATTCAATTTCATTCAGATCGAACACCTTGAAGCCGTGCGACTGCAGGCGGGCGGTGGTGGCGTGCGAGCTGGACACGGCGCCGCGATAACGATGCTTCGTCGCGGCCAGGGCGTCGATGAAGCAGTTGGCGGTCGAGCCGGTGCCCACGCCGATCACGGCGCCTTCGGGCACGTTCGCGTTCACGTAGTCGGCGGCGGCCTGGCCGACCAGTTGCTTGAGTTCGTCTTGAGTCATGGAAGTTGCAGAAAGGCGGAAAGAACGGGAGTTTACCGGAGTAGCATGCGCCGACCGGGTTTATCCGGCAAGCGGCTCGGCAAAAGCCGGCTGGGAGCGCGGCAATTAGCGGGAAAGAACCGGATCAGTCAGCGCGGGGCGGAGGCGAACAGCCAGGGCCTCCCGCGCCGCAACATGTAGGGCTGACGTCAGGCTTTGACCTTGACGGAACGCTGCCGCACCGCTTCGTACAGGCACACCCCGCTCGCCACGGACACGTTCAGACTCTCGACGCTGCCCGCCATCGGAATCTTCATCACAATATCGCAGGTATCGCGCGTGAGACGGCGCATGCCCTCGCCTTCCGCGCCCATCACAAGCGCGACCGGACCGTCGAGCTTCGTTTCGTAAACGCTTGCGGTGGCCTCGTCGGCCGTCCCGACCACCCAGACGCCGGCATCCTTTAACTCGCGCAGCGCGCGCGCCAGATTCGTGACCGTAATGTACGGCACCGTATCAGCCGCGCCGCTCGCCACTTTCGCGGCCGTGGCATTCAGGCCGACCGCCCGATCGCGCGGCGCGATCACCGCGTGTGCGCCGGCCGCGTCCGCGACCCGCAGACACGCGCCGAGATTGTGCGGATCGGTCACGCCGTCGAGCACCAGAATCAGCGGCGCACCGTTGATTCCGTCCAGCAGCTCCGCCAGGTTCTGCGCCAGCGGCAGGTCGCCCGCGCGCGCGACGACGCCTTGATGCCGCTCGGTGTGTGCGAGGCCCCACAGACGCGTTTCGTCGGCTGCAATCAGACGCACGCCCGCTTCCTTCGCCGCATGCAAAAACTCCGTCATGCGGCGATCTTTACGCGTCGCGTCGTAATACACCTCTTCGACCGTTGCAGCATCGTGGCGCAGACGTGCGGTCACTGCGTGGAAACCGTATAGAACCTTGAGACGTGACATGACTGAAACAACCTTTGATTGAGCACTCCGCGACGCGGATGCGCTACTGGGATAAATACAAACCAAATGCAGACCGCGCGAAACCGGCACATGGACATGTACCCGTTGCGCGCGGTGAGCCCGCTGCAGTATGACCGCGGCCGGAAGCGCGATGATTCGCGACTTCCGCGCGAGCTCAGCGTTTCTTGCGCGTCTGTGGCTTCGACGAAGAAGTGGACTTGGCCGAAGCGCCGTGCTTTTTGGCCGCACCGCGTGCCGCGCGGGCTTCCTTGACGGCAAGCGTCGGCGCGGGTGCCGCCTTCTTGCGGCGCGCACCCGCGCCGCCTTCTGCCGGCGGCAGCGAGCGCACACGCGCCCCGCTGGTATCGGCAACGGCCTTGTCGACCAGCGGCGTACGCGAGCCTGGCGACTTGATCGGCGTATCGCGCACCAATCGGAAATCGATCTTGCGGGCATCCAGATCGACGCGGCTCACCTGCACGCGCACACGGTCCGACAAACGGTAGCGGATACCCGTGCGTTCGCCGCGCAGTTCGTTCTTGATCTCGTCGTACTGAAAATAATCGGAGCCGAGTTCGGTGACGTGCACGAGGCCCTCAACAAACAGCGCGTCGAGCTGCACGAAGATGCCGAACGATGTCACGCCGCTCACCATGCCGCCATATTCTTCACCGAGCTTGTCGCGCATGAAGTAGCACTTGAGCCAGGCTTCGACGTCGCGCGAGGCTTCGTCCGCACGGCGCTCGTTAGCCGAACAGTGCAGACCGAGCTCTTCCCAGATCGCCACGTTGTTCGAACGGGTGCGGCCGCGCTTCTCGTCGTCGGCCTGCTGCATGGCGCGGGCACGCGGAGACAGCGCGGTGTTCAGTTCGACACCATGCGGGGCCTCCGGCGTGTACTTGCGCCCCTGGAGGATCGCGTAGATCGCGC
The DNA here is from genome assembly GCA_049523075.1 of Paraburkholderia sp. Lineage (GTDB taxonomy): Bacteria > Pseudomonadota > Gammaproteobacteria > Burkholderiales > Burkholderiaceae > Paraburkholderia. The sequence goes on along the minus strand of JBEKNG010000016.1, from coordinate 1,916 downwards.
GGTGGGTCAGCAGATCGGGATAGCGGCGAATCGGACTCGTAAAGTGCGCATAGGCTTCGTACGCGAGACCGAAGTGGCCGATGTTCTCCGGGCTGTAAACCGCCTGTTGCATCGAGCGCAGCAACATGGTCTGCAGCATCTGCGCGTCGGGCCGGTCGCGGATGTGCGCCATCAGCGCGGCGTAGTCGCTCGCGTGCGGCGAGTCGCCGCCGCCCAGCGTGAGGCCCATGCCGCGCAGGAAGGTGCGCAGGTTCTCGAGTTTTTCAGCGGTCGGTCCAGCGTGCACGCGGTACAGGCCCGGGTGCTTGTTACGCTTCATGAAGTCAGCCGCGCAGACGTTGGCGGCCAGCATGCATTCTTCGATCAGTTTGTGCGCGTCGTTGCGGGTGCGCGGGATGATCTCCTCGATCTTTCCCTGCGCATTGCAGACGATGTAGGTCTCAGTCGTGTCGAAGTCGATTGCGCCGCGTTTTTGCCGGGCGGCGAACAACGACTTGTACACGCCATACAGATTCTGCAGTTGCGGCAGCAAGGCCGCGCGGCGGGTCGCTTCCGGGCCCTTGGTGTTCTTCAGCACGGCGGCGACTTCGGTATAGGTCAGTCGCGCGGACGAGTGCATCACGCCCGGATAGAACTGGTACGCCTTGATCTCGCCGCGCGCCGTGATCACCATGTCGCACACCAGCACGCAACGGTCCACCTGCGGATTCAGCGAACACAGTCCGTTCGACAGCTTTTCCGGCAGCATTGGAATCACACGGCGCGGGAAGTAGACGGAGGTGCTGCGTTCGATCGCATCGACGTCGAGCCCGCTCTTCGGATGCACATAGTGCGAGACGTCGGCAATCGCCACGATCAGGCGGAAGCCGTCGCCCTTGCCGACCGTGATCGGTTCGCAGTACACCGCGTCGTCGAAGTCACGGGCGTCTTCACCGTCGATCGTGACGAGCGGCACGTCACGCAGATCGACGCGATGGCGGAGGTCGGCGGGACGCACTTCGTCCGGTAGCCTGGCGGCATCATCGAGCGCGGCCTGGCTGAACTCGTGCGGCACGCCGTACTTGCGCACGGCGATTTCGATCTCCATGCCCGGATCGTCGATGTCGCCCAGCACTTCGACCACGCGGCCGAGCGGCTGCGAATGACGACTCGGGAAATCCGTCAGTTCGACCACCACCACCTGGCCCACCTTGGCCTTCTTGGTGTTTTGTGTGATCAGGATGTCATGGCCAATGCGCTTGTCTTCCGGAGCGACGATCAGCGCGCCGTTTTCGTTGAGGAGACGCCCGATGACGCGCTTGTTGGCGCGGTCCGTTACTTCGACGATATGGCCTTCGGGCCGGCCGCGCCGGTCATAGCCAACGATCCGCGCGAGCACGCGGTCGTTGTGCATGACCTTCTGCATCTCGCCGGTGGGAAGGAACAGATCGTCCTGGCCGTCGTCGCGCACGAGAAATCCGAAGCCGTCGCGGTGACCCTGAACGCGGCCCCCGACAAAATTCGAGGGATGCGTAAGCTGGTAATGATTGCGCTGATCAAGCCGGATCTGGCCATCGCGCTCCATCGCCGCCAGGCGCTTGAAAAATCCTTCGCGCTCCTGGCGCTTGATCGACAACGCTTCGGCGATGTCGTTCGCTGCAAGCGGCGCTTCACTCGTGCGTAGCACGCCGAGGATTTCTTCGCGGCTCGGAATCGGGTACGGATATTTGCTCAAGGGCTTGTCGATGATTTTTTCTCGTTGCATGGACGTCGGTCGGCGTAATGACGCGGCTCTGTTGCACCTGCGATTGACTGCTCGGATCTGGCTCGTTCAAGGCTGAGTCCGACGGGCTTGTGCACCGTGCCAACGAACTACTGCGAGGCATTCTAACACCCGTCTTGCGCGCTACGCGCCGTGTCAATAGGCCTTCCGGGGT
>JBEKNG010000015.1:0-17944 GCA_049523075.1 Paraburkholderia sp. | reverse complement strand
CTGTGCCGTCGACGGAGCCGCGCGTTCAGGTGGCGATTGTAGGCGCCGGCGCGACCGGGGTCGAATTGTCTGCGGAATTGCGCAATACGGCTCAGGTGTTGTCCGCATATGGGCTGCATAAGCTCGATCCCCGCCATGACGTCGGCATCGTGCTGATCGAGGCAGGGCCGCGTATCTTGCCGGCCTTGCAGGAGCGGGTGTCCACCGCCACGGCGGAGCTGCTGACCAAACTGGGCGTCAAGCTGATGACCGGCGAGACGGTGGCCGAAGTCGCGCCGGGCGTCGTGCGGACCGCGAGCGGCAAGACGATTCGCGCCGACTTGACGGTATGGGCCGCGGGCATCAAGGCGCCGGCGATCCTGGGTCAGCTCGATGGCCTGCCGGTCAACCGGCTTGGCCAACTGATCGTGCGCCGCACGCTGCAGACCGAGGTTGACGACAACGTTTTCGCGCTTGGCGATTGCGCCGCCTGCCCGTGGCCCGGCAACGAACGCAACGTGCCTCCGCGGGCGCAGGCTGCTCACCAGCAGGCGAGTTTCCTGCTGAAGGCGCTGGCCGCAAGGCTCGAGAATCAGCCGCTGCCGGAGTTCACCTATCGCGACTTCGGCTCGTTGGTTTCGCTCGGCCATTTCAGTGCGGTGGGCAACCTGATGGGCGGCGTGATCGGCGGCAACATGCTGATCGAGGGTCTGTTTGCGCGCTTCATGTACATGTCGCTGTACCGGCTGCACATTGCCGCGCTGCATGGCTACGCGCGGATGGTGCTCGATACCTTCGCGCATTGGCTGCGCCGTACGACGCTGCCGCGGGTCAAGCTGCACTGAGGGGTGTTGCTGCGGCGGCGGTGTGCGGGGCCGTTCGAAAGCGGTCCTTTCGCGCCGTCGCAGGGCATGAAAGCGGAGTTCGGCAGGCTTCTGCAACGGGATGGGCACGAGCGTATCCTGTTGCCGGTAGCTCGACTATTTACCACCGTTCACTGCCGTTCGCCCTTCATTGCCCTTCATTCAAGGAGTGCCGCATGCTGAAACCTGAAGTCGACTGCCTCGTCCCGCACGTTCCTTTTAATCGACGCACGTTCATCAAGGCCGCGCTCGGCACCGGATTCGCCGCTGCCGTGTTGCCGGTGTCGGCGCAAACCGTCCATACCGATAGCGAAGGGCTCGAGGCCGGCGAAGTCGCCGTGCATTCGGGCGACACCCTCGTGCCGGCCTATCGCGCGCAACCTTTGGGCAAGACGCACTTGCCGGTGATCATCGTCGTACATGAGATTTTCGGCGTGCATGAGCATATCGCCGATGTTTGCCGGCGGTTCGCCAAGCTGGGTTATCTGGCGATCGCACCGGATCTCTACGTGCGTGAAGGGGATGCGTCAGCCTATCCGAGCATGCAACAACTGAACGACCAACTGGTCAGCAAGGTCCCAGACGAACAGGTGCTGGCTGATCTCGACGCCACCGTTGCATGGGCGGGCGCAAACGGAGGCGACCTGAAGCGGCTGGGCGTCAATGGATTCTGCTGGGGTGGCCGAATCACCTGGTTGTATGCCGAGCACAATCCGCATGTGAAGGCGGCGGTGGCCTGGTACGGGCGGGTGGCGGGTGACCACACGGCGAACACGCCGGCCAACCCCATCGATCGGGTGGCAGACCTTCAGGCGCCGGTGCTGGGGCTCTACGGTTTGCAGGATCAAAGCATTCCGCAGGACACGCTTGCGCAGATGAAGCAGGCTATCGCGCAGGGACCTGAGGTGGGACGCGGCTCTCAGTTCGTCGTCTATGACGATGCCGGGCATGCGTTCTTTGCGGATTACCGGCCCAGCTACAAAAAGGCCGATGCCGAAGACGGCTGGCGCCGGGCGCTGGTCTGGTTCAAGCAGCACGGCGTAGCGTAGGTGCTGCGGCGGCTACCTGATCGAAGCGGCCGGCAATACCGTCGGGCCGCCTGCCACCGTCACGGATTCGGCCCGGTCGCAACCGGCCTGCCCGGATTGGACGTCCACTCGCTCCACGACCCTGCGTAAAGCGCGGCGCCATGCAGGCCGGCGACTTCCATCGCCAGCGCGTTGACGCAGGCCGTTACTCCGGAGCCGCACTGCAGCACCACGTGATCCGGCGCGATGCCCGGCAACAATGCCTGGAATTCTTCGCGTAACGAATGCGCCGGCTTGAACCGCCCGTCCGCGGTCAAATTGTCCTTGAAGAAGCGGTTCAGCGCGCCCGGGATGTGCCCACCTACCCGATCAAGGGTCTCGTTCTCGCCGCGATACCGGTCCGCAGCCCGCGCGTCGATCACCACCCGCTCATGCGTACTCAGATTGCGCTCCACGGCCTGCACGTCGAATGTGACCGCCAGCGGCGCACCGGCCTTGAAGTTGCCAGGGCTGTGCGGCGCAACCTCCTGCGTCAACGGATGGCCGGCTGCTTGCCACGCTTGCAGTCCACCGTCGAGCAACGCAACCGCGTCGTGACCCAGCCAGCGTAACAGCCACCAGGCGCGCGCGGCGTACATGCCGCCTTGCGCATCATAGGCAACGACCTGCTGACCTTGCTTGAGGCCGCGAGCGGCCAGCATGGCGGCGAGCTTCGCGCGGTCCGGCAGCGGATGGCGGCCATTGGCGCCGGTCTTCGGGCTCGACAGGTCGCGATCCAGATGCAGATACTGCGCCCCCGGCAGGTGAGCGGCCGCATAGGCCTTTTCGCCGGCTTCCGTGTCGGCCAGATCGAAACGGCAGTCGATCACGAATACGCTGCCAGGTGCAGCGGTGAGCCGTTCAGCGAGATTCGCCGCGGAGATCAGTGTGGTGTAGTGGGTATGTGGCATGACGGCTCCGGTCCCATGCAAATTGTTGCGAAACGGACGATTTCGGCACGGCCCGAGCCAACAACCAGGCGCGCTCAAGCAGTTCGACCGAATGATCTTCTTAGTCTAAACAAAAAAGACGGGCCGAAGCCCGTCTTTCTGTGATTGCGGTGAGCCCGTGGGTTGTATGGCAGTTACGCTGTTCAGATCGTGCCGAGTTCGCGCCGCAGGAACTCGTGGAAGTGCTGCATGCCGTCTTCCATCGGGCTCTGATACGGTCCGACCTGCGACTCGCCGCGCTCCATCAGCGCACGGCGGCCGGCGTCCATGCGCTCGGCGATCTCGTCGTCTTCACGCGCGGTTTCCATGTACGCGGCGCGTTCGGCTTCGACGAATTCGCGCTCGAACAGCGCAATTTCCTCGGGGTAGTAGAACTCCACGACGTTGGTGGTTTTCTGCGTACCGCGCGGAATCAGCCATGACACGACCAGCACGTGCGGGTACCACTCGATCATGATGCCGGGGTAGTACACCATCCAGATTGCGCCGAACTCGGGTGCCTTGCCGTCGCGGAAGCGCAGCACTTCGTCGTGCCACTTGCGATACGTCGGGCTGCCCGGCTGTTCCAGATCCTTGTGGACGCCCACCGTCTGCACGCTGTACCAGTCGCCGAATTCCCACGTCAAATCGTCGCAATTGACGAAGCTGCCGAGGCCCGGATGGAACGGCGCGACGTGGTAGTCCTCGAGGTAGACCTCGATGAAAGACTTCCAGTTGTAGTTGCATTCGTGGACTTCGACGTGGTCGAACATGAAGTTCGAGAAGTCGAAGTGCTGCTTGGTGCCAAGACGCGCCAGATCCTTGGCGACGTCGCGCCCCTGGGCTTCGAATAGCAGCCCTTGCCAGTTCTGCAGCGGTGTAGCGCCGAGATTCAGGCAGGGATTGTCCGCAAAATGCGGCGCACCGAGGAGTTGGCCATTCAGATCGTACGTCCAGCGGTGCAGGGGGCAGACGATGTTGTCCGCCTGGCCGCGGCCGTTGAGCATGATGGCTTGCCGGTGGCGGCACACGTTCGACAGCAGCTCAACTTGTGATTGCTTGTTACGGACGAGCACGCGCCCCTCGCTCTCGCTGGGCAAGGCAAAATAATCCCCCGCACCCGGCACCATGAGTTCGTGCCCGACGTAGCGAGGACCTTTCTTGAAAAGGGTTTCGATTTCGCGCGTTAGAAGCGCATCGTCAAAGTAAGCCGTGACTGGCAGCTGGCTGTGAACAGATCGCAACTGCAATGCATTGCTCAGATTGGACATTCCCACTCCCGATGAAGACGTGAAAGCAGTGAACAACCCAACCATCGAAGTTTTCGATTTAGGGAGCCCGCGATTATACCCGTTTACCCCTCATCGGGGCGACTAAGTGTCTGATTTGGGTCAAAATTGTGAAGTTGGTTCACTGCTTTCGTGCGAGCAAAAAGGATTTTTTTCTGTCAGGCTCTGGGTGGGCCGTAAGGGAAGAAGGTGGGACCGGGCGCCGCGAGCGGATCGGTTTGGTCGCTTTTGCCGTAGAATGTCCGACTTGTTTTAATTTTGCGACCATTCATGGCGAAGACCGCACCGAAAGATACCGCTGCAACGGCCGCCGAGGGCACTGACAGCACGCCGCTGCCCGAGAACTACGAAGCGGCGCTGGCGGAGCTGGAAGGCCTCGTTGGGCGGATGGAAGGCGGTAGTCTGAGCCTCGAGGAGTCGCTGTCCGCCTATCGGCGCGGCGCGGCCCTTGTGACGTTTTGCCAGCAGCAGCTGGAAAAGGTCGAGCAGCAGGTGCGGGTACTCGATGGCGAGACCCTCAAGCCGCTGCCCATGAGTGGCGCAGGCACAACCGCTATAGAGAGCGGGGACGACCTATGACTTTCGAACAATGGATGCACTCGGTACTCGGGCGCGTCGAGACCGCACTCGAACACTATTTGCCGGCGCCTTCCGTTGAACCGGCGCAGCTGCACGAAGCCATGCGCTATGCGGTGCTGGGCGGTGGCAAACGGGTGCGCCCGTTGCTGTGCCATGCGGCAGGGGAGCTGACGGGCGCACGCGCCGAATGTCTCGACGCGGCAGCGGCGGCGCTGGAAATGATCCACGTCTATTCGCTGGTGCACGACGACATGCCGTGTATGGATGACGACGCGTTGCGTCGCGGCAAGCCCACGGTGCATGTTAAGTATGATGAACCGACCGCGCTGCTGGTTGGCGACGCGCTTCAATCGCAAGCTTTCGTTGCGCTGACGGCCGATGTGCTGGCGCCCGCGCAACAGGCCGCGCTGGTGCGCGAGCTGGCGCTGGCGAGCGGTTCGATCGGCATGGCCGGTGGCCAGGCCATCGATCTGGCGAGCGTCGGCCAAACGCTGACGCGGCCGCAGCTCGAAACGATGCACCGCATGAAGACCGGTGCGCTGCTACGCGCTTCGGTACGCATGGGCGCACTGGCTGGCGAAACGCCCAGCGCGGACGCGATGCGTTCGCTCGACGCGTACGCGGCTGCGGTGGGCCTCGCGTTTCAGGTGGTGGACGATATTCTCGACGTCACGACCGATTCCGCGACGCTCGGCAAAACGGCAGGTAAAGACGCGAAGGACGGCAAGCCGACCTACGTGTCGATCATTGGGCTCGAGGCATCGCGCGAACTCGCCGCGCAACTGCGTACCGATGCCCACGCTGCGATTGCGCCATTTGGCGCGCGCGCGCAGCGTCTTGCCGAACTGGCTGACCTGGTGGTAAACCGGGTCAGCTGAACGCGAAAGCCCGCCACCGCACATCCGGACCGATGGATGCGTGAATGAAGTGCGGGCGCGTAAGTTTTCCTACAATGGAACGACGATGTACGACTTGCTGAAAACCATCGACGACCCGGCTGCCCTGCGCCGCCTCGATCGCCGCCAATTGCAACCGCTTGCCGACGAGTTGCGCGCCTTCGTGCTCGACAGCGTCTCGCAGACGGGTGGGCACCTGTCGTCCAATCTTGGCACGGTCGAACTGACGATTGCGCTGCACTATGTGTTCGACACGCCGCGCGACCGGATCGTCTGGGATGTCGGCCATCAGACCTATCCGCACAAGATCCTGACCGGTCGCCGCGACCAGATGCACACGCTGCGTCAGTACGGCGGCATCTCGGGCTTCCCGAAGCGCGACGAGTCGGAATACGACACGTTCGGCACGGCGCACTCCAGCACGTCGATCTCCGCTGCGCTTGGCATGGCGATCGCCAGCAAGCTGCAAGGCCAGAACAACATGGGCATCGCCGTGATCGGCGACGGCGCGATGACCGCCGGCATGGCGTTCGAAGCCATGAACAACGCGGGCGTCGAAGACGACGTGCCGCTGCTCGTGATCCTGAACGACAACGACATGTCGATTTCGCCGCCGGTAGGCGCGCTGAATCGCCATCTGGCGCGCCTGATGTCGGGCCGCTTCTACGCCGCGGCGCGTGCCGGTGTGGAGCGCGTGCTGCGCGTTGCGCCGCCAATGCTCGACCTCGCCCGCAAGCTCGAGGAGCACGCGAAGGGCATGATCGTGCCGGCTACGTTGTTCGAAGAGTTCGGCTTCAATTACATTGGCCCGATCGACGGTCACGACCTCGATTCGCTGATCCCGACGCTGCAGAACATCAAGGAACTGCGCGGTCCGCAATTCCTGCACGTCGTGACCAAGAAGGGCCAGGGCTACAAGCTGGCTGAAGCAGATCCGGTGCTGTACCACGGCCCGGGCAAGTTCAATCCGGCCGAAGGGATCAAGCCCGCCACTGCGCCGTCGAAGAAGGCCTACATGCACGTCTTCGGCGAATGGCTGTGCGATGCGGCGGAACTCGATTCGCGCGTCGTCGGTATTACGCCGGCCATGCGCGAAGGCTCGGGCATGGTGGAGTTCCAGAAGCGCTTCCCGGACCGTTACTTTGACGTCGGCATCGCCGAGCAGCACGCGGTGACGTTCGCGGGCGGCCTCGCGGCAGACGGCATGAAGCCGGTCGTGGCGATCTACTCCACGTTCCTGCAACGCGCCTACGACCAGTTGATCCACGACGTCGCCTTGCAGAACCTGCCGGTGGTCTTCGCGATCGACCGTGCGGGCCTCGTCGGCGCGGACGGCGCAACCCACGCGGGTGCGTACGATCTGGCGTTCATGCGCTGCATCCCGAACATGACGGTGATGGCTCCGTCTGACGAAAACGAATGCCGTCAGATGCTGCACACGGCGTTGCAGCAGCCGGGTCCGGCGGCAGTGCGCTATCCGCGCGGCGCCGGTACGGGCGTGGCGACGGTCAAGCAAATGGCTGCGTTGCCGCTCGGCAAGGGCGAAGTGCGCCGCGAAACCGCCCAGCCGGTCGGCAAGCGGATCGCGATTCTGGCGTTTGGCACGATGGTCGCGCCGTCGCTGGCGGCCGCCGAGCAACTGGACGCCACCGTGGCGAACATGCGCTTCGTAAAGCCGCTCGACGCTGATCTGGTGCGCCAACTGGCTGAGACCCACGACTACCTCGTCACGGTCGAAGAAGGCTGCGTGATGGGCGGCGCGGGTTCGGCCTGCGTCGAAGCCCTGCTCGCCAGTGGGGTTATGCGACCCGTACTACAATTGGGCCTCCCCGATCGTTTCATTGATCATGGGGACCCGGCCAAGCTGCTTTCCGAGTGTGGTCTGGATAGCGCGGGCATTGCAAAGTCGATCCGCGAACGCTTCCTGGATCAAGCCACCGGCGTTGCAGGCAAGTCGGTCAAGCGCGTCGCTTAACAGCGTCAGTGAGCGCGTCGTGGGGCCGAGGCGGCCGGCGAGGTTTGCCGGCGCTATCGCGGCTATAGCAATCTCCAACTTGAATCGATGGGCCCTCGGGCCCATCATGCAACGCCGGCCTCAGCCGGCGTTCGCCGTTGTGTGCGTCGATCCGCACGGCGGCTGAGCACCCCAATCCGTCGCTTTGCGATGGGCTCGCAGCGGGCGATCTTCCCCACGGGGAGTTCCTGCGGAGCGGAAAACTTGGGGCGGCCCGGCGCTTTCTAAAGGACAAGAAAATGAATCAGATGAATCCCGCCTTTGTGATGCCGGACGTGCAAAGTACGGTCGACACCCGCCAGATCCCGATTCAACGGGTTGGCGTGAAGGCCGTGCGCCATCCGCTGACGGTGCGTTCGCAGGGCGGCGTGCAGCCGACGATCGGTACGTGGAACCTCGACGTCCACCTGCCCGCCGAGCAGAAGGGCACGCACATGTCGCGCTTCGTGGCGCTGCTTGAAGAGAACAAGGCGCCGCTGGAGCCGTCGAGCTTCCGCACGATGCTGGCCGCAATGCTCGAGAAGCTCGAATCCGAAGCGGGCCGGATCGAAGTGTCGTTCCCGTACTTCGTCAACAAGACCGCACCGGTGTCGGGCGTGCAAAGTCTGCTGGACTACGAAGTGACGCTGACGGGCGACACCCGCAACGGCGTGACGCGCCTGTTCCTGAAGGTATTGGTGCCGGTTACGAGCCTGTGCCCGTGCTCGAAGAAGATCTCGCAATACGGCGCGCACAATCAGCGCTCGCATGTGACGATCAACGCCGAACTGACCGACGATGTGCCGGTGGAAGACCTGATTCGCATTGCCGAAGAAGAGGCATCATGCGAGTTGTGGGGCTTGCTGAAGCGGCCGGATGAGAAGTTCGTCACCGAGCGCGCGTATGAGAATCCGAAGTTTGTTGAAGATCTCGTGCGCGATGTGGCACAGCGTCTGAATGCGGATGCGCGGATCGTCGCGTATGTGCTCGAAGCTGAGAACTTCGAGTCGATCCACAATCACAGTGCTTATGCGGTGATTGAGCATGACAAGCGCGTAGCTCCTCGCTAAACTGGCACTCTGTCTTGACGTGAAAACGGCCGCTTAAGCGGCCGTTCTGCTTTGCTGCGGGTTGTTTCGCTCGATGCGGTTGGTTGCCAGGCGAGATCTAACTCTCGCCGTTGCCCTTGACCGCCGCGCGAACTGCTCAGCGCGCGAGCGAGGTCAGATCCCAACGCGGCTTGACCGTGAACGCGTAGTCCTTGCCCGATTGGTCAGGCCAGCGCTGCAGTCGCAGCGCGCCGGCGAGCGCGATCATCGCACCGTTATCGGTGCAGAGTGCGAGATCCGGGTAATGCACGTCGAAACCACGCTTCTTCGCCGCAGCAGAGAGCGCCTCCCGCAACTGCCGGTTGGCGCCCACGCCGCCTGCGACCACTAGCCGGTTGAGCTTCGTCTTCTTGAGCGCGGCCAGAGATTTGGCTGCCAGCACATCGACGGCCGCGTCGACGAAACCGCGCGCGAGGTCGGCCTTGGCCTGTTCACCGATATTTGCGCCGCCGAGTTTCTTCACATGCGTCAGCACGGCGGTCTTCAGGCCGCTGAAGCTGAAATCGAGGTCTCCCGAATGCAGCATGGGGCGCGGCAGAACGACCGCTCCGGGCGTGCCGAATTCTGCCAGCCGCGAGACTTCCGGACCGCCCGGATAGCCGAGGCCGAGCAGTTTGGCCGTCTTGTCGAAGGCTTCTCCGGCAGCGTCGTCGAGGGTCTCGCCAAGGGTCTCGTAGACGCCCACCTCCGTGACCTGCATCAACTGCGTGTGGCCACCCGACACCAGCAGCGCCACGAACGGAAACGGCGGCGGCTCGTCTACCAGCAGCGGTGAGAGCAAATGTCCTTCAAGGTGGTGAATGCCGATGGTGGGCTTGTCCCACGCCATGGCGAGCGCATTGGCGATACTGGCACCGACGAGCAGCGCGCCGGCCAGTCCTGGGCCTTGCGTGTAGGCAATTGCATCTATCTCGCCGCGCGCCGTGCCGGCCCGCTCAAGCACCTCTTCGAGCAGCGGCAGCGCGCGCCGGATATGGTCCCGCGACGCGAGTTCCGGCACGACGCCGCCGTACTCCCTGTGCATCGCAATCTGCGAATGCAGCGCGTGCGCAAGCAGGCCGCGCTGCGTGTCGTAGAGCGCAAGACCGGTTTCGTCGCAGGAGCTTTCGATGCCGAGAACGAGCATGATTCGAGGGCCGAAGGGCGCGGCAACATGCGGCTGAAGGCTGTCCGCTTGGACTTGCGCGTATGTTCAGGCGCCCTAAAAAGTGAAAAGGCAAGCTTCAAAGTATAGCAGTGCGGAGGAGGGGCCGCAGGTACAATGCGCGCCATGGAATCCTTCGATATCGTGGTCATCGGCGCGGGTGCGGCCGGCATGATGTGCGCGGCGGTCGCCGGGCAACTCGGGCGGCGCGTTGTGCTGATCGACCATTCGCCGCGCCTGGCGGAAAAAATCCGCATTTCCGGCGGCGGCCGCTGCAACTTCACGAATCTGTACGCGGGACCGGCGAATTACCTGTCGGCGAATTCGCATTTCTGCCGCTCGGCGCTCGCGCGCTACACGCCGCGCGACTTCATGGCGCTGCTCAAGCGCCATCACGTCACGTGGCACGAGAAGCACAAAGGGCAGTTGTTCTGCGATCAGTCGAGCGACGCGGTCATCGACGTGCTGAAACGCGAGTGTGACGCCGGCGGCATTGCGTGGCGCAGGCCGCTCGCCGTGGAGCAGGTGCGGCAGGATGCAGCCGAGGGCTTTACCCTCGACACGCACGCCGGCCCGATCCGCGCCCGGGCGCTGGTGGTGGCGACGGGTGGCCTGTCGATCCCGAAGATCGGTGCTACAGATTTCGCCTATCGGCTGGCCAAGCAGTTTGGCCACAAGCTGATAGACACGCGCCCGGCTCTCGTGCCACTCACATTCGCGGCAGCCGACTGGGAGCCTTTTTCGGCGCTCTCGGGCGTCTCTCTAGAGGTCCAACTCGGGACTGGCAGTAAAAAGACTGGCGCCGAGTTCGTCGAAGACCTGTTGCTCACGCACCGCGGGCTGTCCGGGCCGGGCGTCCTGCAGATTTCGAGCTACTGGCAGCCCGGCGAGCCGATCCACATCAACCTGCTGCCGGAGCGGGACGCTGCTACGGCATTGCTGGAAGCGAAAACCAGCACCAAACGGCAGATTGCCAACCTGCTCGCCGAGTGGGTACCGACGCGGCTCGCCCACGTCTGGCTGGAGACGCATCAGATCCCGGCGGAGGCGCGTATCGCCGACTTGCCGGACAAGACGCTGCGCCGTATCGGTGAGGCGTTGTCGCGCTGGACGCTCACGCCAAACGGCACCGAAGGCTACCGCAAGGCCGAGGTGACGCGCGGCGGGATCGATACGCGCGATCTGTCTTCGTCGACGATGATGAGCGCCCGGGTGCCCGGTCTATATTTCATCGGCGAGGCGGTCGACGTAACCGGCTGGCTCGGCGGTTACAATTTTCAGTGGGCGTGGGCCTCGGGCGTGGCGGCGGGCCAGGCGGCCGTGGAGTATGTGAGGGCTTGAGCAAGCGTGAGCTGGCCCTATGGGGCTTGACGCGGACCGGTCTTTGTGAGAAAGGTCTGCTATACTCCTCAACCTTTACGAAGTTCCGTTATTGAAAAATGACGATCATCCGCGTAAAAGAAAACGAGCCATTTGAAGTCGCAATGCGCCGCTTCAAACGCACGATCGAGAAGAACGGTCTGTTGACTGAACTGCGAGCGCGCGAGTTTTACGAAAAGCCCACGGCTGAGCGCAAGCGCAAGAAGGCATCGGCGGTGAAGCGCCACTTCAAGCGGCTGCGCAGCCAGATGCTGCCAAAGAAATTTTATTGATTCTGACGTCGCTGCGGTTCCTACGGAGCGTCGGCACGCAACCGGTGGCGGCGCGAAATGCTGCCCGTGCGGACAACTTGGCCTCCAGGGCCACCTAGTCAAGCCGCATCTACTCCGCGCATTCGTGCAAAACCCGCGCGCCAACCCGCTTGAGGAAGCAGTCCCAAGCGGGTTTTTGTGTTGATGCACGGAGCATGGCCAGATCTTTTTACATTCCAACGAATTCAGGTGAGTAATGAGTCTCAAGGATCGGATCACAGACGACATGAAGGCCGCCATGCGGGCCCGCGAAACCGAGCGTCTCGGCACCATCCGCCTGCTGCTCGCCGCGATCAAGCAGCGTGAAGTCGACGAGCGCATCGTGCTCGACGACGCCGCCATCACCGCGGTCATCGACAAGATGATCAAGCAGCGCAAAGACTCGATCAGCCAGTTCGAGGCCGCAGGCCGCACCGACCTGGTCGACAAGGAAAGCGCCGAGCTCACCATTCTCTCGGCCTATATGCCGGAGCAGCTGTCCGACGCGGAGATCGCCGCCGAGGTGCAGGCCGCCGTCGCGCAAACCGGCGCCGCCGGCCCGCAGGACATGGGTAAGGTGATGGGCGTCCTCAAGCCGAAGCTCGCGGGCCGTGCCGACATGACCGCCGTGTCCGGGCTGGTCAAGGCTGCCCTCTCGAAGTAATGCGGTTTTTCCGGTCTGCGCGGCCTGTTCCTGGACGGGGCTGGCTGCGCAGCCTTCAGGCTTTCAAGGTAGTGCCCCCACTGTGATTCCGCATTCGTTCCTGCAGGATCTGCTGAACCGCGTCGATATCGTCGACGTGGTCGGCAAGTACGTGCAACTAAAAAAGGGCGGCGCTAATTTCATGGGGCTCTGTCCGTTTCATAACGAAAAGAGCCCTTCGTTTACGGTTAGTCCGACTAAGCAGTTCTATCATTGCTTTGGTTGCGGCGCGCACGGCACGGCCATCGGCTTCCTGATGGAGCATGCCGGGCTGACGTTTCCCGAAGCGGTGAACGATCTGGCGCAGTCGGTCGGCTTGACAGTGCCGCAGGAGCCGTCGCCGGGTCAGGGCAGCGGAGGCGGTGGCTACGCGCCGGCGGCGTCCAAAGCGGTTACGACCGCGCTGTCGGATGTGATGCAAACCGCATGCGATTTTTACCGCAAGCAGTTGCGCGGCGCGCCTAACGCGATCCAGTACCTGAAAAAGCGTGGTTTGACGGGGCCGATTGCGGCTCATTTCGGCATCGGCTACGCGCCGGACGGCTGGCAGAACCTTGAGGCCGCGTTCCCCAATTATCGGGACGAGGCGCTCGTGGACTCGGGGCTTGTGATCGTCAGCGAGAAGGCCGACGCTCAGGGTCAGAACCGCCGGTACGACCGCTTCCGTGAGCGGATCATGTTCCCGATCCGCAATGTCAAAGGCCAGGTGATCGGCTTTGGCGGGCGGGTGCTCGACGGCGGCGAGCCTAAGTATTTGAATTCGCCGGAAACGCCTCTATTTAACAAAGGCAGCGAGTTGTACGGGCTGTTCGAGGCGCGTCTGGCGATTCGTGAACAGCATTATGCGCTGGTGGTCGAAGGGTACATGGATGTGGTCGCGCTGGCGCAATTGGGCTTCCAGAACGCTGTTGCGACGCTAGGCACTGCTTGTACGCCGATTCATGTGCAGAAATTACTGCGTCAGACCGATACGGTAATTTTTAGCTTCGACGGCGATTCTGCAGGCCGAAAGGCTGCGCGCCGGGCGCTCGACGCTTGCTTGCCGCACGCGGCGGACAACCGGACGATCCGCTTCCTGTTCCTGCCGTCCGAGCACGACCCGGACAGCTACGTGCGGGAATTCGGCACGAAGGCGTTTGCCGAGCAGGTCGAGCGGGCCATGCCGCTGTCGCAGTTCATGCTGAATGAAGTGCTGGCCGGCAAGGAGCTGGACCAGCCCGAAGGCCGGGCGCGCGCGCTGTTCGACGCCAAGCCCTTGCTGCAGGCGCTGCCGGCCAATGCGCTGCGCGCGCAGATCATGCATATGTTTGCCGACCGGCTCGACGTGCCGTTCGACGAGGTCGCCGCGTTATGCGAAGTGGATTCCCGGATCGCCGCCGCTGCAAGGCGGGCGCCGGCCCGGAAGGACCGCCGTAGTGTGACCGGGATCGAGGAAAAGACCCTGCGCAATCTGGTGATGCATCCCCGGACGGTCGCGGTGCTGGATGAAGACGCCGAGCACGCGTTACTAACGATTACACGCCACGGCGAGCTGTTCGAGGAAGTGACGACGCATGCCCGCGCGCTGGGCGACGCGGCGGAGTTCCAGTTGCTGTCGGACCTCTTGCGAAATGGCGCGAATGCCCCGACTTTCGAGGAAATCTTTCGCAAAATTCTGGACTATGATGAAAACGTTCGGGATTTGTTGCTGAAGGATCCGACGGATGCGGCCGTTATTGAGGAACGGCGCGAGCAGGAGCGGATTGTCGGCGAGGAGTTGAAGGCGGCGATCCTGAAGATGCGTTACGACGCCTATTGTGAGCGACTCGAGCAACTTTCGCGGCAATCCAGACATACCGCGGAGGAATTTGCGGAATTGACGGATCTGAATCAGAAACGGGCTGACATGAAGCGTCAGCTCGGGCTGTAGCAGGGGCGGGCTGGACCTAAGCTATAATAAAAGGTTTTCAGCGGTTTGTTTTCCAGGCAAAAGGCGAAAGGCGATTGCAATGGCAAAGACTACAGGCGGAAAGAAAGCGGCAGGCACAGGCTCTGACGAGCCGACCACCAAGGTCACCGGGGCCAGGTCCGTTTCTTCCGCGGAAAGAGGGTCTGCCGGATCTGCCGTGAGCGTGACACCTGTTGCCCGGAGGAAATCCTCGACTTCTTCCGCTGCGAAAGCGGCGTCGGTGAGTACGGTGAAAGCCGCCAAGCCGGTCACGAAGCAGCCGAGTACCAGAAGCGCAAGGGAAGCGGTTGCCGCCCAGGACGATGCGGTAGCGCGCGAGTCTTCAGTATCCACGGTTCTACCGGCTGTTGTCCAGCAGCCGCGAGTCGAGACTACAGCCGGTACGGCGAACTCCATGACGAAAAAGCTGAACGAAGTATCCGTCGATGACGACGCAACCCCGAGCGAGGAAACTACTGCAGCTCCGGGGAAAGGCGACAAGGCCAAGGCACGCGACCGCCGCGCGAAGGAAAAAGCGCTGCTGAAGGACGCGTTCGCGTCCTCCCAACCAGGCACCGTCGAAGAGCTCGAAGAGCGCCGCTCGAAACTGCGCGCGCTGATCAAGCTCGGCAAAGAACGCGGCTTCCTGACCTACGCCGAAATCAACGACCACCTCCCGGACAACTTCACCGAGACCGAGGCGATCGAAGGCATCATCAGCACGTTCAACGACATGGGCGTGGCCGTATACGAACAGGCCCCCGATGCGGAAACGCTGCTGCTGAACGACAACGCCCCGGCAGCCTCGTCTGACGACGAAGTTGAAGAGGAAGCCGAAGTCGCGCTGTCCACCGTCGATTCCGAATTCGGCCGCACCACCGACCCGGTCCGCATGTACATGCGCGAAATGGGTACGGTCGAGCTGCTCACGCGCGAAGGCGAAATCGAAATTGCGAAGCGCATTGAAGATGGCCTGAAGCACATGGTGATGGCCATCTCCGCATGCCCGACGACGATCGCCGACATCCTGGCGATGGCCGAGCGTGTCGCGAACGAAGAGATTCGTATCGACGAACTGGTCGACGGTTTGATCGACGCCAACGCGGAAGACGCGGATGGCTTCTCCGCGCAGGAAGCGGAAGCGATCGAGAGCGAAGACGAGGAAGTCGAAGAGGAAGAAGGCGAGGACGAGGAAGACGACGACGGTGCCGCGCAAGCGACCGCCAATGCCGCGCAGATGGAAGCGTTGAAGCGTGCCTCGCTTGAGAAGTTCGCCATGATCAGCGAATGGTTCGACAAGATGCGTCGTGCGTTCGAGAAGGAAGGCTACAAGTCGAAGTCGTATCTGAAGGCTCAGGAAACGATTCAGAACGAGCTGATGACGATCCGCTTCACCGCGCGTACTGTCGAGCGTCTGTGCGACACGTTGCGTGCGCAGGTGGACGAAGTGCGCCAGGTCGAGCGTCAGATTCTGCATACGGTGGTCGACAAGTGCGGCATGCCGCGTGCCGAGTTCATCGCGCGTTTCCCGGGCAGCGAGACGGATCTCGAATGGGCCGACAAGATCGTGGCCGAAGGTCATGGGTACAGCGGAATTCTCACGCGTAACATTCCGGCGATCCGCGAACAGCAGCAACGCCTGCTGGACCTGCAGGCGCGCGTCGTGCTGCCGCTGAAGGACCTGAAGGAAACCAACCGTCAGATGGCGGCGGGCGAACTGAAGGCGCGTCAGGCCAAGCGTGAAATGACCGAGGCCAACCTGCGCCTCGTGATCTCGATTGCGAAGAAGTACACGAACCGTGGCCTGCAGTTCCTGGATCTGATCCAGGAAGGCAACATCGGCTTGATGAAGGCGGTGGACAAGTTCGAATATCGTCGCGGCTACAAGTTCTCGACGTACGCCACGTGGTGGATCCGTCAGGCCATCACGCGTTCGATTGCTGACCAGGCGCGCACGATCCGGATTCCGGTTCACATGATCGAAACGATCAACAAGATGAACCGCATCTCGCGTCAGATTTTGCAGGAAACCGGTCTCGAGCCGGATCCGGCAACGCTGGCGGAAAAGATGGAGATGCCGGAAGACAAGATCCGCAAGATCATGAAGATCGCGAAAGAGCCGATCTCGATGGAAACGCCAATCGGTGACGACGACGATTCGCATCTGGGCGACTTCATCGAAGATACCAACACGGTGGCTCCTGCCGACGCTGCATTGCACGCCAGCATGCGCGATGTCGTGAAGGACGTGCTCGACTCGTTGACGCCGCGCGAAGCGAAGGTGCTGCGTATGCGTTTCGGTATCGAGATGAGCACCGATCACACGCTCGAAGAAGTCGGCAAGCAGTTCGACGTGACGCGTGAACGGATCCGTCAGATCGAGGCTAAGGCGCTGCGCAAGCTGCGTCACCCGAGCCGTTCTGACAAGCTGAAGTCGTTCCTCGAAGGCAATTAAACGAAGGACAATCCGGCTGCTGCTGCGGATACGGGGGCTTCCTGGTCGTTTTGCTGATGCGAAGCGGTCACGGCAGCCCCTTTTTCGTGTAGTATGTCGGCCAATCAGCGAATAGGCCCGGCCTTCAAACCGGGTCTTTTTCTTGGTTTCAAATCTCAGGGCCGGACGCCGTGCTGGTTGCAGGCAGCGGACTCATAATCCGCCTCCGAAAGGACACCGTCGGTTCGACTCCGACCCGGCCCACCAAGGGTTTCAGCGGCTTTTTATCTCAAAGTTTGCTCCGCAAATTACCTTCCGCTCCGCAATTCACCTCTATCGGGTCGGTCCGATCTTGTCTCCGCGGCGCTTACGGACGTAGTGCTCCGTCATCGCGAGTGACTCATGTCCCTGCTGCTTTTGCGCCTGTCGTCTATCCTCGGTTGAATCCGTATTATCTGTTCCGGCCTTGGCACGAAGGTCGTGGAACTGGAATTCACCGCGGCAATGCCGGCTGCTTCACGTGGGCAACGAAAGCGGTACAGCAGCGCGCGTAGAGTCGGCCGCTGGCCCACCTCATTGACCACCAGCGCCGTGCTCACCACCTTATACGTGGCCTTGCGCGTTCGGATCCGGTCGACCATCGCCTTTAACTCCCCAGTCACCTCCATGCCACCACCATCGGGGCAACCAGAAATGCAAATCGAACTTGTCTTATGGTCAAAGAACGCCTGTCGAGGGTATTGTTCGGTTACCCGGACGCTTAAGCGGTCCTACACCGTGCCGAATCGGAAAATTGCATACGGGTGAAGATAAGCGCGAATGACTTCAGTCCGAAAGATTGATCCGCGACGCGTGGTTCTGCGCCACCTGGATCAGTGGCATATCGCTCGATCCGGACATCGCCTCGGACCATTGAAGGGTGCCACGCTCCAGGCACTTCATCATCGCGCTGGCAAGCCTGCATGATATCTCGCGTGCCTCGGACTGCTTAAGTAACGCGGTTCATTTGACGGACGATGTGCCCTAACTCCAAAGCTCACTGATACAGATGATCGGCGCGGCGCTCTTTGCCGTTGCCATTTTGCACACGTTTGCTCAGCGCGTTTGAAATACGTGACTTTGGCCGTCCTGTTCGTCAATGTCTCGATTGGAGGCACGCTCACATCGTTCGCTGCACCACCGGTGTTGATGGTCGCCGAAAAATGGAATTGGGACATGGGGTTCATGATGTCCACATTCGGCTGGAAAGCTGCAATCGCCGTCTTTATCAATGCGTTGGGTGCGACGTTCCTGTTTCGCAAGGAGCTGGGCGGATTGTCTATGGCAGAGGACGAGGACTGCAGCAATGGCGTGCCATTGATT
>JBEKNG010000014.1:0-18678 GCA_049523075.1 Paraburkholderia sp. | reverse complement strand
ACGCCACGCGCCATCCGTGCGGCCATCTCGGTGGCGGCATTGCCGATGTCGATCTGCCCGCAGCAGATGTCGTATTTGCGGCCGTCGAGCGAGACGGATTTGGTCAACCCGGTAATGGCGTGCTTGGTCGACGTGTAGGCAATGCTATTCGGACGCGGCGCGTGCGCCGAGATCGAGCCGTTGTTGATGATGCGGCCGCCGCGCGGCGTCTGCGTTTTCATCAAGCCGAAGGCCGCGCGGGTGCAGAGAAACACCCCGGTCAGATTCGTGTCGACGACGGCGCGCCAATCTTCAACGCTGAGCTCATCGATATCGACCGGCGGCGCACCGCGCCCGGCGTTGTTGAACAACACATCGAGGCGTCCATAGCGCTGGCGGATCGTATTGAAGAGCGCGGCGACGCCCGCCGCGTCACCCACATCACACGCAACCGCGAGCGCGTCCGCGCCGCGTTGGCGCGCCTCGTCGGCGAGTTCATCGAGCGGCGCCTGGCGGCGTCCGGTCAGCACCACGCTATAGCCGTGTTCGAGCAGCTTGAGCGCCGTCGCGCGGCCGATGCCGCTGCCCGCGCCGGTTACCAGCGCCACCTTGTTTGTAACGGTCACAACGTGTCTCCTTGCAAATGCGCCGCACACGCCCCGTCATGCGTGCTGATGCAGCCGGGCGGGCGGCGTTCGCGCATGGCGCTGCATGTATGCCGCGCGCGAAGGGTTCAGGGGGATGGTTTTCAGGGTGGACGCCGCACATGCTAGCCATCCACCGGGCGAATCGCGCCCAACGTACCACGTCTGCACTTTTGCAGCAGCGAAGCTGGCAAGCTGCTCAACCGACATTCATCGGCAACAGCACCATCTGCCTGCCCTGCTGATGCAGACGCGTCTGGATTCCGACACGCAAGGCCGCTTCGTCTGGCAGCGCAGGCGGTGCGCCGGCAAAAAGCGCATCCTCTTTAGCAAGTTGCGCACGCGTATCGCTGTAGTGGCGCTTGATGAGAAAGCATAGCGCCACCACGGCGCTCGTCACCAGCACGGTCAGCCAGCCGCCTTCCGTGAATTTCTCGATCAATGTGATCACCAGCACCGTGCTCGTGACCGCCAGCCCAAGCGCCGACAGCGCGAAGTGCCGCACCCAGCCGCCTTCGTGACGATGCTTCCACCAGTAGGTGCACAAGCCCAGATGCGACAGACTGAAGGTCAGAAACACGTTGATGCTGTATAGCACGACGAGGATGTCCACGTTGCCGCGCGTCCACATCAGGATCGCGAGACTCGCAACGCCCATCACGACGATGCCGTTCTGCCGCACGAGGCGCGTCGACAGGTCACGGAAATGACGCGGCACCCATGAGTCGGCCGCCATGTTCGACAGCACCGCCGGCCCGTCCAGAAAGCCGGTTTGCGCGCCGACCAGCAACAAACCCGCTTCGAGCGCGAGCACAGCGGCCAGCAACGCATGGCGCGCCAACGCGGAGCCGAGGCCCAGATGATCGATCACGCTGCCGAATACCACCGCGTTGAGCGTTTGTCCTTCCACCGGCTGGGCGTGCCACAGCATGTAAAGCAGGATGATGCCGCCCGCGGTGAACGCGAGCGATGAGGCCATATAGAACATCGTCACCTTGCCCGCCGGCACGCGTGGTTCGGCCAGCATGTTGACGTTGTTCGAGACCGCTTCGAGCCTGGTATAGGTCCCGCTGCCAAGCGAAAACGCACGCATCAACAGCGCCGCAACCACCAGCGGCCCTAACGCATGCGACATGCTATGCGCTTCAGCCACGGCACCGGGCACCACAGCGGTCAGGTGATTGCCGTGCACGGCCACGCCGTAGACGATCAGGATCAGATGCAGTACGACAAAGCCCATGAAAATCGGCAGAAGAACCATGATGGATTCCCTCATGCCGCGAAAGTTGAGGCCTGTCATCAGCACGATCAGGATCAGTTCGGTGGCGAGCTTGAATTCCTGCGCGCCGACCGGCAACAGACTGAAAAAAGCATCGACGCCGCTCGCAAGCGAAGTTGCCACCGTCAGCACGTAATCGACCAGCAGAGCCGCGCCGGACACCAGCCCCAGACGCGGCCCCAGCAACGCGGTCGCGACCCGGTAGCCGCCCCCGCCAGTAGGAAACAGCTCGATCACCTGGTTATAGCCAAGCGCGATGATGAACACGGTTGCCGCGGTGGCCAGCGCGAGGAACAGGGCGAGTTGGGTGTGCTGGCCAAGCGCGAGAAACGCTTCTTCCGGCCCGTAGCACGAGGAAGACAAACCGTCGGCACCGAGTCCCACCCACGCGAGTATCGCCGTCACCGCGATCGCGTGGCGGGTGCGGGGATCGAGTGGGTCGAGGG
Organism: Paraburkholderia sp.; assembly: GCA_049523075.1. Lineage (GTDB taxonomy): Bacteria > Pseudomonadota > Gammaproteobacteria > Burkholderiales > Burkholderiaceae > Paraburkholderia. The sequence continues at coordinate 16,330 of JBEKNG010000014.1, read as the reverse complement.
GTTTGCCGAAGACCAGTTGCCATATCTTGTTGACCGCTGTCATGGCGTCTCCTCGCGAGGGATGTCGTCAACGGACTACGCACTGGAAATGTAGGGCAGTTCCATAGCGTCTGCCAGTCGGCGTTACCCGTGACCCGGCCGAAAGGCGCGCCACCACGAACCAGGCACCGTGGCGCGTTAGCACGGTCGCTGGCCCGCAGTCTTTCAACTCGGTTTCGATTCGCTGTCGAATCGCACAGCGCTCGCTTTGACGCGTGCGCTGATCCATCACACCCGCGCAAATGTGTGATTGCGCGAATAATTTGTTATGTTATAACATCGCACAATTCGCATACCGGACCCGGCTGCCATGCGGCACGAAATAGCTTGGCGCGACAAGAGGATCTTCCACCCGTACAACAACATGAAACATCACACACTCATTTCGCGTGCTACGTTGCTGCTGTTTGCGCAGACGGTTTCCTTGCATGTCCTCGCCGCATCCACGGGCGCTCCCGTGACAGGCACCGTCACCGATACCCAGGGGCATGCGGTCGAAAACGCCGCCGTCTCCCTCCAGGATGCCGACGGCCATACGCTCGCACAAACACACACAGGCCATGACGGCAGCTTCGTGCTGCCGGATGTGCAGCCTGGTACCTATGCGGTCACGGTCGGCGCGAAGGGGTTTGGCGCCAATACCAGCATCGCTACCGTCGACGGCGCCACGCCCCATCCGCTGAAGGTCGCGCTCGAAAAAGGCAGCGCGATCGATGTCAACGTAGAGGCTCAACGTCTCAACGTGGCCCGTAACGGCCTGCAGCCAGACGTCGGCGCAAGCGTCTACCGTTTCACGCAAGAGGACATCCAGGCCCTGCCGCAAGGCGACAACACGCCGATCAACCAGGTGCTGCTGCAGGCGCCGGGCGTGGCCAACGATTCGTATGGCCAGCTCCACGTGCGCGGCGACCACGCCGACCTGCAATACCGGATCAACGGCATCATCATTCCCGAGCCGATCAGCGGCTTTGGGCAGTCGCTCGATACGCACATCGTCGATCAGGTGAACCTGATCACCGGCGCATTGCCCGCGCAATACGGCTATAAAACAGCCGGAATTGTCGACATCACGACGAAATCAGGCGACCTCGGCAACGGCGGCGCGATCGACGTCTACGGCGGCAGCCACCAGACGCTGCAGAGCAGTGCCGACGTGTACGGTTCGCAAGGACCGCTGAGCTACTTCTTCACCGGCACGCTCGGCGTGAACAACCTCGGCATCGAGGCGCCGACCTCGGACGGCGACCCGCTGCACGACCATACGCGCATCGGCAACGGCTTCGGCTACATGTCGTACATCATCAATCCACTCACACGTGTGACATTGATGGTGGGCACTGCCGCCAATCAGTTCGAACTGCCGGACACACCCGGCCTACCGACCAATTTCGCCCTCGCCGGCCATACGACCTTCAATTCAGCCAACCTGAACGAAACGCAATCGGAGCTGAACAACTTCGGCGTGCTGGCGTTGCAGGGTACCAATGGTGGCGCGCTCGACTATCAGGTGTCGCTGTTCACGCGCTATACGCGCACCCAGTTCAATCCGGACGTGGTCGGCGACCTGATGTTCAACGGGGTGGCTTCGGACGATTTCCGCAGCAACCAGGCAGAAGGCGTGCAGGCCGATACGACCTACCGGCTCAACGACACGCATACCCTGCGCGCCGGTGTGTGGGTCGAGCAGGAACACGCCGTCTTCAACGACAGCGTCGACGTGTTCCCGGCCAACGCCAACGGCACCCAGCTATCGGATGTGCCATTCACCATCAACGATTCGGGTGCAAACACCGGGTACCTGTATAGCGCGTACCTGCAGGACGAATGGAAGTTGAATAGCAAGCTGACGCTGAACTACGGTCTGCGTTACGACGGCATGGACGAGTTCGTGCACGCGAGCCAGTTGAGCCCGCGTATCGGCCTCGTGTTCACGCCGACCAACGCCACCACGCTGCACGCCGGTTACTCACGCTACTTCACGCCACCTGACTTCGAGCTGGTTGCGCCATCGACTGTCACGCGCTTTAACGGCACCACCAACCAGAGCGAGGTCACCCAGGACAGCCCGGTGCAGCCCGAGCGCAGCGACTATTTCGACATCGGCGTGACGCAGCGCGTCACCCCTGCGCTGACCATCGGACTCGACGCGTACTACAAGATTGCGAGGAATCTGCTCGATGAAGGTCAGTTCGGCACCGCGCTGATCGAAACGCCGTTCAACTACCAGTACGGCCGCGTCTACGGGCTTGAATTCACCACCAACTACAAACAGGGCAACGTTTCCGCTTATGTGAATCTGGCGTGGAGCAAGGCCCAAGGCAAGGACGTCGACTCGGCGCAATTCAACCTCACCGCGGCCGAGCTCTCGTTTATCGCTAACAACTGGGTGTTTCTGGATCACGATCAGCGCGTGACCGTTTCGCTCGGCGGCGCCTATGACCTGGGCAGGACCACCTTCACGGCCGATGCGATCGTTGGCAGCGGTTTGCGCAGCGGCTTTGCGAACACCGACAAGCTGCCGTGGTATGGACAGCTCAATCTGGCCGTGATCCAGCATTTCGACGAACCGATCGTCGGCAAATTCGAAGCCCGCGTCGTGCTGATCAATGCGATCAACAGCGTGTATGAGCTGCGCGATGGTTCGGGCATTGGCGTCGAAGCGCCGCAATTCGGTCCGCAGCGCGCCATTTATGCCGGCATCACGAAGCGGTTCTAATCACGCTGGCGACAGCAGGACAACAGAAGGAGTTTGAGCATGAACGACTGGACCAATCTCGCCGATGCCGCACGCCTCGGCGGCTGGGTGATCTATCCGCTGACCGTGCTGGCAATCATCGCGTTCGCCATCACGCTCGATCGCGCCTATGCGTTCTGGCGGTTCGCGCGCATGCCGGGGTTGGCGGGCATACCTGGCAGTGCGCAGCTTCCGGGCGGCTTGCCGCAACAGCACGCCTTTAGCCGGATTGGCCGCTTGCTCGGCGACCCGCGCGCGCCGCTGTGGCGCATCGAAACGCGAGTCGAAGCCGCGGCCGCGCAGATCGAGCGCGACATGAGCCGCGGTCTGTGGCTACTCGAGACCATCGTGACGGCGGCGCCGCTGCTGGGCTTGCTGGGCACGATTGTCGGCATGATGCATTCGTTCAAGCTGATCGGCGGCGATGGGCTCGTCAATCCGTCGGGCGTCACAGGTGGTGTCGCGCAGGCGCTGATCGCCACCGCGATTGGCCTGGTCATCGCCCTCGTCGCGCTGTTTGCGTTCAACTTCTTCTCGCGCCGCATCGACCGGCTTATGGACGAACTCGAATCGTTCGCCAACGAAGCCCTTAGCGACCTGCGCCTTGCTAGCGAAAGCGCAGGACTGTCATCATGAAACTGCGGCGCTCACGCCGCTCGAAGCGCGGCCGCATCGAGATCATCCCGATGATCGATGTGATGTTCTTTCTGCTGGCGACCTTCATGCTGACGTCGCTGGCGATGCAGCGTCTCGATGCCGTGCGGATCAATCTGCCGCAGGGACACGCACAGCAACTGTCGCAGGACAAGCCGCTGACGCTGTCCGTAAATCAGGCCAATCAGGTGTTTATCAATCAGCAGGCCGTGCGGCTCGATCAGGTGACACCGATGATCGCACGCCTGCTGCGCCCCGACGCCAACGTAGTGGTGGCCGCCGACGATCATGCGTCGCATGGCGTCGTCGTGCAGGCCATGCTGGCCGCGCGCCAAGCTGGAGCCGAACACTTTCTTCTCGCCGTGCATCGTGAGTAGCGGCTTGCAACGGCTGCTGACGCTCGCCGACCGGGAGCGCGTCCGGTTCTCAATGGCGGTTGTGCTGACTGGGGCGCTGTGCCTGGCGCTGCTGGCGCGTTCGGTAGGCTGGCTCTCAAGCAGTGAACCCCCGCCGCGCGCGCCCACGACAATGGAGATGCGTCTGGTCGAACTGGCGCCGCCAACGCCCATAGCATCCACTGCCCCAGCCACGCATGCACAAGCGGCACCGCCCCCGCAGACACAGCGGCAGCCGCTCGCGCACGCGGCCCCCTCGCGCAACAGTCCGACACCCGCTCCCCAGCCGCGCGAAGAGACGCACCCGCCAATCGAACCGCCAACGCACGATCAACCTGCGGCCGCAGTCACGCAGGCTCCATCGAGTACGACAACAACGTCGTCGGAAGGCACGGCCCCCGCGGCGCCACCCGCGCCATCCGGTAGCACCCAGGCGCGCTTGCTCTCGCAACCCATGCCGGTTTTGCCCGACGATCTGCGCGAGCAGGGTTATCAGGTCACGGCCATCGCGCACTTCAAGGTACACGCAGACGGTACGTTCGAAGTGGAACTGATCAAGCCGACACAAAATCCGCGGCTCAACCAGATCCTGCTGGAGACCCTGCACCGCTGGCGCTTCTTCCCGGCCATGGAAAACGGCCATCCGGTTGAAAGCGATCAGGACGTGCGAGTGCACTTCTCGGTGAGCTGAGTGGGCAGCGTGTGTGGGGCGGCGCTGCCGGGCCGGTGAAACGCCTGAAGCCGTGTGCGCGCGTGAATCGCCCGACGCCCCCGCCCCCGCATCGACACGTAACGGCTCAAAATGATCCAATAAGGACTAAATACGGAAATCCGCTGCCATATCCTCATCGCTACGCGCCTCTAGCGCACCGCTACGGCAGGCTTTCATGAACACGTCGTAGTCCTTCTCGACCTGGTCCGCATACCGGGATGCATACTCGACCAGCGCCTCGCCGAACTGGTCGCCGCGGCCGATATACGCACTGATCTCGATAGCCTTTCCGCTCGCCTTCGCATGGGCTCGCGCCATGACCCAGCCGCACAGTTTCGCGTAACCCAGCAACAGGTCGTTGTCGAACAGTTCAATGTTCGCCGAGAGCTTCATGTCGCGCAGTTGCCGGAAATAATAATGCCGGCCCGAAGGACCGGTCGCCCAGCCGAGGAAAATGTCGCTCGCTGCCTGCAACACACGCTGCCCGCGCACGACGCGCTCGCCATCGTGATGCAATGTCTGGCCCTTGAAGTGTTGCGAAATCACCGACTGCCGCGCTTCCTTGATCTGCAGGAAGAGCGGCTTGCCCATGTAATCTGTGTTGAGCAGCACTAGACAGCGTGTGCCCACGCTGCCGACGCCGACCACCTTGAACACCAGATCCTGCATCGCAAAATGGCTGAGCAGTTCACGCCGGTCATGGGTCAGCGTTTTCAGGTATTCGCCGTACATCGGGCCGATCAGTTTGCGCCAGTCACCGGTCATGAACCAGTCGTCTTCGGCCTCGAACAAGGTAGTGGCGTCATGCACGTGAAAGAGCCCAGGCGGCGCATCGCGGATGGTGAACTTGTCGCCGTCGTGTCCGCACATCTTGTCGAGCATGCTCTCCTGGGTGCGCCCGGCGGCCTTCTCCATACCACGCCTGACCGTGCGGCGGCGCTCGGGCGTCAACGCCGTCTCGGCCATCCGTTCGAAGGTAATGCGTTCGTACCATAACTCCAGCGACCCGCATTGCGCATACTGCGCCATGCGGTCACGGTATTCGCTCACCGCAGTCATCACCAGATCGGCGGCGAAGCCACGGCTCAGGCGCATATGCCGCGCGGCCACCAGGAGACTCGCCGTTAGCCGCTTGAGGTCCCATTCGAACGGGCCGAGCGCCACTTCGTCGAAGTCGTTCAGATCGAATATGAGTTGCCGTTCGGGCGTCGCGAAGCCGCCGAAGTTCATCAGATGGCCGTCGCCGCAGATCGGCATCACAAGGCCTGTATCGGTAATCCGGCTTAGGTCGTGAGCCTGGATGATCGCGCTGCCGCGAAAGAAAGTGAACGGCGACACGGCCATGCGACCGTAGCGCAACGGTACTAGCTTCTGAACCCGCCCTTCGCTGCTTTGCTTGAGAAGATCGATCGGGTCCCGGTGGATATCGCCCAGCGCGCGATGACTCGAACGCTTCGAATGCTCGCGAGCCCCCCGGCCGATGGCTTCCCGCTCCGCGATGGTGCTGGCTTTCATGCTCTTCTCCGTTTATGGTGACTCGCCGTAGCAGGCCTTGCGCCGCTACCGTGCCGATGCGCCTCGCATGCGCGCACCGGATTGCACTGTTCGTTATGTTCTTCGAAGACTACCTTACTGCCACGCTGGCAAGCGCCATCGCTTTGCCGTATTAAATCCTGTGGTGAACGCGGGCGCAAGTGCCGCGCCCCCAGACGCGGAAAGGGGGCTGGCCCCGCCGTTGCGCCCCGCCCCCTGATCTTCTCGCACCGCTATGTCACCGCGCGCAAACAGCAGACCGGCGATGCCGCCGCTGTCACGCCAATGTCACAGGAACGTGTCGTCCATGCGAGGCTACCGAGGCGCGGTTCGATTTGCCAGGTCCGTGAAAACTCAGTGCGCGGCGAATGGTGCGTTCGACGCGGTACGCATATCGGCAGACAACGCCGCCAGCTGATCACGCGCGACGTTGGCCACATGATCGAATGCCGCACGCTGACGGCCCGCCAGCGGCACCGCGCTGAAGCGGCTTGTCAATCTGAGCGGATCAGCAGGTTGATTGTTCAGTCGTACTTCGAAATGCAGATGCGGTCCAGTCGCGACGCCCGTCTGTCCGACCGCGCCCAACGGCAGTCCCTGACTCACCTGTGCGCCCATCCGCAAGCCACTGGCGAATGACGACAGATGCGCATAGTAAGTGGTGTAGCCGCGCGCGTGGCGCACGACGACATGCTTGCCGTAGCCGCTATCGAAGCCGACGAATTGCACTGTCCCGCCCGCGGCAGCAACGACCGGCGTACCCTGCGCTGCCGTGAGGTCCACACCCGTATGCAGCAGACGCTGTCCGGTCACCGGATGAATCCGGTAGCCGAACGGCGAACTCACACGGACATAATTCAACGGCAACGCGAACGGCTCAGCAGTGAGGCGCTGCCCTTCGAACGAGTAATAGTCTCCAGCGGTTCGCCCCGGCGCGGCGAACCAAACCGCCCGGTACGTCCGGTCGGCGAACCGGACCTCGACCGCCGTCACGCGTCTGCGCAACGAAGCCATCTGATTACCCGCAAGGGGTTCGTAGACGATGCGATAGTAATCGCCAGCTCGAGCTGGCCGCGTGGCATCCAGACGCCCCGCGAGGATCCGGCTGAGTTGCGCTGCAATATCCGCGGGCAACCCGACGGCCGTCCATGCGCCGTGCAAACCACCTTTAATCTGTCCGGTATAGGTGCCGGTGTCGGGCGCCGGTATGGTCAACGGCGCGGCGCTCGACAGTGTGGAACGCGTGCCGTTCACGACGCTCTGACCACCCAGGCTGATGGTGGCTGCGACGCTGCCCGTGCTGAGCGCAACGCGCCCGGACCATTCATGCAGGTTTGCGGCGGGAGCGAGCGGCGCGCAAATAGAAGAACTGAGCCGGCACAGTGCCACCAGTACCGATTCGTTCAGTGACAGTACAACCGGGGGATGCGCATGCAGGTCGCTGCGCAGCATAGGCGGCGTGCGCGAGCCATCGGATGCGGAGTGTATGACGGATACCAGCGGCAGATCGCTCGCACCTGCGCGGCTTGTAGCGCCGGGCGCCTGGGGCTGCGCGCCCAGCATGGACCATTCCACTGCGAGTCCGCTCGTGCCGGCCGATGCAGTCCGGTTGAGCGTCTTTGCCGCCACGCCGGGCGCAGCCGGCGCGCCTAGCGCGGCGATCGCGCTGCTCAGCAAGGCCGCACTCGCGGCAACACCCCGCGGGGATTTGCGTTTGAGATGAGCCTCGCGGCTCGTATCAGTGGAAGTGACCTGCTTGCGCGCAAGGATGTTACGTAGATACGGCCACATTACGTAGTACTCTCGCAGTCGAAACAGAAGGCTGCGGGCATGAGCGACAGTGCAATAACACTTGGCAACGATGCAGAGCAGGTGGCAAGCAACCCTAGGGAATTTACTACATCGGACTGCATGGCCCGGCAACAGGAATCAGCAGTGTACTGACAGCAGTGAATCGCAAAAATAGGACTAGTCCTGTCTTATGCGACCCGAATCTGAATTTCGCCGCTCGTCGCACAGATCGTGTTGATGGTGCGCTATGCGAGCTACACCTTGAGGACCCCACGCCGTGTTCCACACCGGCGCCCTCATCCATAAATCATCGTTAATGCTTCTCTGCAGAAACTTTAACTATCCCCAATCGTAGGCGCACCTTATGCTCGAATCGTGGCCCTCTCCGGGCCGCGTCCTGCTGCACTGATCCTGCGTCGGCACAGCACGCGCGGCCGCGCCTCGCGCGCTGACGGGCAAGCGGTTTTTCATTATGACTGAGGCGATAAATCATGAAGATCTGTATCTTCGGCGCTGGAGCGATTGGCGGTCTGATGGGGGTGCAACTGGCACGCGCGGGCGCCGACGTGAGCTTTATCGCACGTGGCGCTCATCTGGCCGCGATGCGCGAACACGGCGCGCGTTTGCTGATGGATGGCGAGGAACTCAGCGCGCCGGTACGGTGTACGTCCGACCCCCGCGAACTCGGCGTGCAAGACTACGTGATCGTGACGCTCAAGGCGCACTCACTACCCGGCGTCGTCGAGTCGATGCAACCGCTGCTCGGCAAACACACGGCGATCGTCACCGGCGTCAACGGCATCCCTTACTGGTATTTCTATCAGCACGGCGGCAAATTCGCGGGCACTCGCCTGTCCAGCATCGACCCTGATGGCACGCAATGGAGCCGTCTGGGCCCTGAGCGCGCCATAGGCTGCGTGCTGTATCCCGCAGCGGAGATCGTCGAACCTGGATTGATCAAGCATGTGTATGGCAAGAAATTTCCCATCGGCGAGCCCAGCGGCGAGCGCACGCCGCGCATCCAGCAGCTTCACGAAATCCTCCAGGCTGCCGGTTTTGACGCGCCGATCCGCGAGAACATCCGCGATGAAATCTGGCTCAAGCTGTGGGGCAATCTGTGCTTCAACCCGATCAGCGCACTGACTCACGCAACGCTCGACGTCCTGACCAGCGACCCCGGCACCCGCGCCGTGTCGCGCACGATGATGCTCGAGGCGAAGCAGATAGCGGATCACTTCGGCGTGCACTTTCGCGTCGACGTCGAGAAGCGAATCGATGGCGCCGGTGCAGTTGGCGCACACAAGACTTCGACCCTGGTCGATCTGGAAAACCGCCGGCCGATGGAAATCGATCCGTTGCTCACGGTCGTGCAGGAAATGGGCCGCCTCGTCGGCGAACCCACGCCGACTATCGACGTAGTGCTGGCGCTGATCAAGCTCCGCGAGCGCATCGCACTACAAGGCGGATGATTCGCACCGCGCAGACAACTCGCTTTCCCCGCGGACCTGTTTGTTGCAAACGGAACCGATCCCGCGGGGCTCGATTCCGTTGAACGCACCCAAACATCATTGATCGAGCGACAGCCACACTGCCTTGGGTTCTGTGAGGTCTTTGATTGCTTCGTCGCCGTGTTCACGGCCGAATCCTGAATCTCCCGCCCCACCCCACGGCAGCCGCACATCGGTGTGACCATACGTATTGATCCACACCGTGCCCGCCCTAAGCGCATGCGCAACCCGATGGACACGACACGACCCGCGCCGGCACTCCCGGCGCCTGTAGCCAGGCTGGCGTTGCACGACGGCAATCGGCTTGCCGGCGTCGAGACTCTTTCCTGCGTCGCCAGCTCACTTACCGTCGATCAGAGGGTCATGTCGGACGAGGTCGAATCCAGTGTCCAGCATGGCGCCCATTGCCTTGAGAGGTACGGCGTCATTCACCGGTCTGCTCGGGCCAGTGATGCAGACGCGCCTGGCTATTGGCAGCGGCAGCAGGCTCATTGCGCATGCCGATCCAGCGCGCACGCATCGGAGCGAGAATGAACTTCGCCGCGACGGCCGCCGTAATTGAAACCACCGCGGATACGATAAAGACCAGACTCCAGCCACCGGTTGCGGACAGCACCGAGGCGAGCGGCACGAGCAACGAAGCTGTTCCTTTCGCGGTATAGAGCGTCCCGGCATTAGCCGCCGCATACTTGCTGCCGAAGGTATCCGCGCAGATCGCGGGAAAGATCGAGAAGATCTCGCCCCAAAACAAAAATATCAGGGCTGCGAAGGTCATGAACGCATACGGGTTACTGCCGTATTCCATGAGGCCGAGCAATGCGAGGCCCTCGCCGATGAAGATCAGAAACATGGTGTTCTCACGTCCGATCTTGTCGGAGAGAAAACCGCATAGTGGCCGCGTAAAGCCATTGCAGATATTGTCGATCGACAGCGTTGCCGTCAGCAACGGCAAGGTCATGCCGAAGAAGCTCATAGGAATTCGGGCGAGCCCCCAGTCCTTCGCGATCGGGCCAAGCTGGGCAGTAGCCATCAGGCCGCCCGCAGCGACGGCAACGAACGAGACATAGATCACCCAGAACAGCGGCGTCTTGATCATTTGCCCCGGGGTGTAGTCGACCTTCGTGACGATAAACTTCTTGTTCGGTGCCTTCGCCTGACGCGCATCTGGCTTTTTCAACAGCATCGCCAGGCCGAGGATGCACACGCCCTGCAAGACGCCGAAAAACAGGAACGCGTGCTCGTAGCCCGAGCGCACGATCATGGTGGCAATCGGAATCACGGTCACCGCGGCGCCGGCGCCGAAGCCGGCAGCGGTCAACCCTGCCGCAAGACCGCGCCGGTCGGGAAACCACTTCAGCGCATTGCCAACGCACGTGCCGTACACACAGCCTGCACCGATACCGCCGATGACCGCTGCCGCATAGAGATGCGGCAACGTCGTCGCATACGAATCGATCACCCATGCGAGTCCGGCGCACACCGCACCGCCCGCCACCACCGGGCGCGGGCCGAATTTGTCGACCAGCCAGCCCTCGATCGGCACGAGCCACGTCTCGGTCAGAATGAAGATCGAGAACGCCAGTTGAATGGATGCAACGCTCCAGTGGTGGCGCGTGCTCATCGGTGTCACGAAGAGCGTCCACGCGTATTGCAGATTTGCCACCAACGCCATGCATAGCATGCCGATGACGAGCTGGCACCACCGGTTCGCACCGGCGGCTTGGGCCGGCGCGGGCTGATTGATATCGTCCATGTGCCTGTCTCCGCTATCTATTTAGAGCAGCCGGCCATTTCGCCGTACTGTATGCAAACCACTTTATGGTTGCGACCCGAAAAGTTTTGCCATCGGGCATATTTAATTGTTTGCACCGCGCATTACGGCCATTTAAATCAGGCAGTGTGAAAATCTTAATTATTGGTTAGATAAATCTGTTCGCTTCCGCACACTTGGCGTTAACCCTTTCCAGACAGGGCCTTGCTCCGCGCGTTAACCCGATGGTTGCTCCTGTCCAATCCGATTCCCTTTCGGAATCCATACTAGGGTCATTGCTGAATTACGAATAATTAAAGTTTGTTATTATGTTGATTCACATTCGTTTATACATCGGCCATGACGATGAGAAACGCGACACTGCGACAATTGAAGGTCTTCGAGACGGTGGCGCGCCACCTGAGTTTCTCGCGTGCAGCCGAGGAACTGCATCTGACGCAGCCGGCCGTTTCCACCCAGGTGCGTCAGCTCGAGGAGCACGCAGGGCTGCCGCTCTTCGAGCAGCTCGGCAAGAAAATCTACCTGACGCCTGCCGGCACCGAGATGCTTCACTACAGCCGCGCGATCATCCAGCAGTTCCACGAAGTGGACGAAGCGATGGGTCAGTTGAAGGGCGTCTCCGGGGGCAAGCTGAATGTCGCAGTGATCAGCGCAGGCGACTACTTCTTTCCGCGCCTGCTGGCCGAGTTCACGCGCCGCTATGCGGGCGTCGTGCTCAACCTGGCTGTGCATAACCGCGAGGAACTGTTGCATCAACTCGCCACCAACCAGACCGACCTCGCGGTCATGGTGCGTCCGCCGCACGCGGTGGACGCGACCAACGAGCCGTTTGCCCCGCATCCCTATGTGATCGTTGCCGCACCGAGCCATCCGCTCGCGCATAAGCGCAACATCAAGATGAGCCAACTGGCGAACGAAGCCTTTATCGTTCGCGAGCGCGGTTCGGATACGTGGAATTCGATGGAAGAAGGGTTTGCCGGCCGGCTCACCAACCTCAACATCGCCATGGAGATCAAGAGCACCGAGACGATCAAGCAGGCGGTGATTGCCGGCATGGGCATCGCGTTCCTGTCGGCGCACACCATCAGCCTCGAATTGCAGGTGGGCAACCTGGTCGTCCTCGACGTTGAGACCTTCCCCGTCATGCTCAACTGGTATGTCGTCCATCGGCGCAACAAACGCCTGCCGCCTGTTGCAGTTGCGTTCAAGCGCTTCCTGATGGAGGAAGGCGCGGCTCTCATCGAGAAAATCACGTGTGTCAGGGAGTTGAGCGTGCATAAGCAATAGTCTATGGATTTCCAATAAAACTTTAACTATTGCGAATCCATCGTCACTCCTATGCTTCAGTCGAGTTATCTCACTCACTTGCATAGGAGTCCGACTATGAATCACGCTTCGTTTGTATCGCATACCAGCTCGCGTGCCGCCCGCGTTTCCCCGGACGGTCCCGACGATGCCCATCTGAGTGCCTACAATGCGGCCTTCAGCGACCTTGGCCTGCGATTTCGCTGGGACCGCGACACGCTCGAAGCGCTTAATGAATTCAACAGTGAAAGCGCACGTATCACCGCCTACATCGAACGGCACCACGCCCATCTTCACAAGGCTTATGACGCTGAGTTTCTCGCCCAACTCATCCTGCGCAAGAAGACCCAGTACTACAGCCAGTTCGCGCCCCTGGGTGACGAGCTCTAACGTTTCGATCTGAGTTGCTACCTCTGTCCCGCCATGCTGCTGGCCGGCTCATTGCTCTCCAGACTCGTCTCCAGATTCGGTGCGCGCCGCGCAATGACGCGTACCGGGATGGTCCGCCCCGCGACTTGTTTGCCGCCAGCGACAACGGCCGCGCTCGCCCCGCGTTACCGCGTGAGCGACCCTGCGGTTGCGACGACAAGCGCCGACGCGTAGCGTCTCAGCCATAGGGCGCGAATCGCCAGGCGGCGACCACGATTGCGCGAAGTTGTCGTCGGACAGCGCGGGCATGTGATCGTCAGGCCACTCGAAGCCTTCCAGCACATTGAGTACGCCGCGGCGCTGTACAACGCCGCAGCGAACCATCGAACGCTGACTCAACCCCATGGCTAACGCATAGCGTCCACGGGCCGCGCCTGTGTTCATCATCAGATGGGCGCCCAAGGCGGTCGTGAGCAGGCTCATTGCGAGCAGCACGGCCAGCCCGAACGGTCGCGCGGGTTCGGTCACGAAGCCATAGCCCATCCAGATGCAGAGCAGGATCGCCGTCAGATTGACCACGCCCGTACCCGGATGCACGCCCCCTTGCGCAATAAGCCAGCCGCGCGACATGCACCAGACCGTCGCCGAAACAGCAAATATCAACGCGCCGATAAATACCGCGACATAGACCTCGACGCACGCCCACTCCCCGCAGGACGTCGACGACAGATAGCGCGTGAGGCCACCCAACATCACGGCCACCCCTACGCCGCTGCCGCGCCATGCAACGTGCTGCGGCCTGCCTCGGAAGTCATGCCGCCACACGAAGCGCGTGCCGAGCGCCGCACCAGCGACGGCGGCCACAACGCTCTCGGCTGCCACGCCCATGCCCGCAGCCAATAATCCAGCCAATATGGCAGCCATGCCCATGGCACGCCATGGCGTACGCTGGCGTTCCTCCTCGCAACGGGATGTGCTCACCAGTTGCGCGACGCCTGCCATCACCGCAGCCAGCAGGATGGCAAGCAAGAAGCTGGCTGCCACCCACACGGTATTACCTCGTAAATCCGGCATGCGCGTCTCCTCATGCTTGCTGTGCTGCGGTCCCGTTCAGGCGGCGCTCATTGCTGCACGTGCTTCCGCAGCGGCAGCGGTTTCGTGCGTCGCGGCCAAGGTATTGCTCAAGGTACCGATGCCCGCGATCGTGACCGCCACCGTCGCGCCGTCCTTGATCGAACCGACGCCTAGCGACGTACCGCATGCGATCACGTCACCTGGCTCCAGCGTGAAATCCTGCGAGATCAGGCTGACCTGTTCAGCCGGAGAAAACACCATGTCGGCCAACGGATAGTTCTGCCGCTCCACGCCGTCGAGCGTCGTGACCACGCTGCCCGCTTGCCAGTCGAAGCCCGAGACGATGGCCGGGCCGAGACAGCAAAACGTGTCGAAGCCTTTGGCGCGGCACCATTGCGGAAAATGCGGATTTTCGTTGAGCAGGTCGGCGGCAGTGACGTCGTTGACGATCGTGTAGCCGAAGATCGACGCGGCAGCGTCGGCCAGATTCGCGTTGCGGCAGCGTCGTCCGATTACGATGCCGAGTTCGCCCTCGTAGACGATCCTGCCCGCGTAATTCGCCGGTCGCCGTATGGTTGCGCCATCACCTATTACCGAACCCGCGGACTTGAGCAGGAACAACGGATGCGCGGGCACCGGCTTATCGAGTTTCGCGGCCAACGCGTGATAGTTGTTCCACAGCGCAACGATCTGTCCGGGCGCGCACGGTGCAAGCGGACTCAACGTGCGCGTTGACAGTACCGCGCCAGTCGGCACCCGCTGGTCGAGGCTTTGGTACTCGTGCAGATAGCCGCCTTCGACACGGCCAAACACGATGCAGCCATCGTTCGACATGAAACGCATCCATGTATCCACATTTCGCTCCTTGGCCATCAGATCGCACCAACCGCGCGCAACGCGCTGATCTGGTCAAGCGAATAGCCGAGTTCGGCCATCACTTCATCCGTGTGTTCGCCCAGCAGCGGCGAGCGTTTAACATCTGTCGGGCTGTCCGACAGTTTGATAGGATTGCCAACCGTCAGATATCTGCCGCGCACCGGGTGATCCACTTCGACGATCGTGCCTGTCTTGCGCAGCGAGGGTTCTTCGGCCAGCTCCTTCATCGACAGGATCGGGCCACATGGAATATCGTATTGATTGAGGATGTGCATGGCCTCGAACTTGGTCCGGGTCATGGTCCAGCGCTCGATCTCCGCAAAAATTTCCATCAGGCGCGGCAAGCGTGCGGCAGGTGTCGCGTAGTCAGAATCGGTGGCCCACTCTTCCCTGCCGATGACGTTGCAGATCTTCGTCCACACCGGCGCCTGGGCAATGAAATAGATGTAGGCGTTTGGGTCCGCCTCCCAGCCCTTGCACTTCAGAATCCATCCAGGCTGCCCGCCGCCGGACGCATTTCCGGCGCGTGGCACCGCTTCGCCGAAGGTGCCGTTGGGATACTGCGGGTATTCCTTCATGACGCCGGTACGATCCAGTCGTTGTTGATCGCGCAATTTCACCCGGCACAGATTCAGCACACCGTCCTGCATCGCTGCGAGGACCTTCTGGCCGCGGCCAGTCTGGGTGCGCTGATAGAGCGCCGTAACGATCCCCAGCGCCAGATGCAAACCCGTGCCGCTATCGCCGATCTGCGCGCCCGTCACAACTGGCGGACCGTCGTCGAAGCCCGTGGTCGACGCCGCACCGCCAACGCACTGCGCGACGTTCTCGTACACCTTGCAATCTTCATAAGGACCCGGACCGAAGCCCTTGACGGACGCCACGATCATGCGCGGGTTGAGCTCCTGGATGCGCTCCCAGGTGAAACCCATCCGGTCGAGCGCGCCCGGGGCGAAGTTCTCCACCAGCACATCGCAGGTCTGAATTAGCGCCTCGAGCACCTGCTTGCCTTCCGGATTCTTCGTGTCGAGCGTGACCGAGCGTTTGTTGTGATTGAGCATCGTGAAGTAGAGACTGTCCGCGTCGGGAATGTCGCGCAGTTGTTCACGCGTGATGTCGCCTGCACCGGCCCGCTCCACCTTGATCACGTCCGCGCCGAACCACGCCAGCAATTGCGTGCACGTCGGACCCGATTGCACATGCGTGAAATCGAGGATGCGTACGCCGTCGAGTGCTTTAGCCATGCCTGTCTCCGGTCCCATGCAAGATGTTTTGCTGTCCTGTCAATCGGTTGTTCAAGGTTGCTCGACGGACGCGGACGCTTGAGTGACTCCTCGCTGGGAAGTCTGGAACGCTCTGCTCCATACGGTATGTGATATATCACATTCGATCAAGAGTAAATCTCATGTAAGGTCTGACCTCACATTTCTGCCCTTGAGGCTTACCTGGAGGCGGTCTCGGGGGAAAAATCGGACTTCGGAGGAGAACTAATCGAGGGAAAACACCGATAAACCGCCCTGCGCACTCGCTGTGATATATATTACATATTATATTTTAAACAGCACCGGG
>JBEKNG010000013.1:0-18779 GCA_049523075.1 Paraburkholderia sp. | reverse complement strand
TCAGACGCCGGGCCCGATTCTATTTCTGCGGCCCGGAGCCGATGATGAATTCGATTACGGCTGGCCTCGTTTCGCGTGGCGTACCGCCGTTCGATATCTTCAAAGAGGCGTTCCGCTCACCGTCCAGACCGCGGCTTGATCCGACACAACGCTTTATGGTCGAGTTTACCCGTTCCCACAAGAAGGCACTTTGGACACCTGCTGAGGGAAGTCTGCTCTCCTTTGCCGAACGTCTGGGAATCTCAATGCCAAGCGGCTGCCGCGTCGGGCAGTGCGAAAGCTGCGCGGTGAGGGTGGCCGCAGGAAAGGTCTATCACATGTCAGGTCATGGCTCAGACGAAGCGGATATGTGTTTCGCGTGCCAGGCGATACCCGTTAGCGAAGTTGCCATCGAAGCCTGAAGGCGCAAGCGCAGCGTTTGAGCATCAGGATTCTCGACACGGCACGCCTGCAACAGGCATAGGGGACCGCCCTGGAGGATCCGGCCGCGGCCACGCTCCTTTAGCAGCAAAGCGTTTGATCTTATTCGTCAATGAGGAAGGAGGCCAGAATGAAACAACTGTCCCAAGGGGAAGGCACGGCAGTGCCCACGGCAGAATTTGCGGGCAAGCTCGAACGCATGGCGGCGGGCGTGACGCGATGGTCCGAGAGGTGGTTCCCGGACGCGTATATCTTTGCGGCGATTGCCGTCATCGTCGTCGCGATTGGGGCACTGGCGATTGGCGCCCCAATCCAGCGCGTGGGGATTGCCTTTGGGGATGGCTTCTGGAGCCTGATTCCGTTCACCATGCAAATGGCCGTGGTCGCCATTTCCGGCTACGTCGTTGCAGTATCGCCGCCTGCTTCCCGGGCCATTGTGTGGCTTGCCCGTCTACCGTCAGGAGGGCGAGGCGCCGTTGCATTTGTCGCATTGGTCAGTATTCTTGCCTCGCTGTTCAATTGGGCAATCAGCCTGATTTTCAGCGGTCTGCTCGTTCGCGCACTCGCTCAGCGAAAAGACTTGCGGCTGGATTATCGGGCCGCAGGGGCAGCCGCTTATCTCGGCATGGGCGCCACGTGGGCACTGGGTTTGAGTTCGTCAGCGTCGCAGTTGCAGGCTAATCCGGACAGTCTGCCGAAGGCGTTGCTGGCCATCACGGGCGTGATCCCTTTCTCCGAGACGATCTTCCTGCCGCAGTCGATGTTGATGGCGGCCGCATTAACCGTGGCGTCGCTGCTGATCGCGTATCTCTCCGCGCCGACGGGCAGCCGCGCCAAGACCGCCGCGGAGTTAGGTGTTGTCCTTGACGATGGGGATCTGCTGCTCAAGAAGCCGACGCGTCCGGGCGACTGGCTTGAATACAGTCCCCTTGTCACGATCCTGATTGTGATGCTAGGTGCAGTTTGGACGTGGCACGAGTTCACGACGAAGAATCCTGTGCTTGCCATCTCAAACCTGAATACCTACAACTTTGTGTTTCTCTTGCTAGGGATGTTGCTGAACTGGCGTCCGAGACGATTTCTGAATGCGGTGGCCAGGTCGGTCCCATCGACCGCCGGCGTACTGATTCAATTTCCGCTGTATGGAGGAATTGCTTTCATCCTCACCAAGGCTGCGGCGCCGTCGGGCGTGCCGTTGGCGGAACATCTGTCGCAGTTCTTCGTGACCATCTCCTCACACGCGTCGTTTCCAGCAGTGATGGGAGTCTATTCGTCGATGCTGGGCTTCTTCGTACCGTCCGGCGGCGGAAAATGGATTATCGAGGCACCGTATGTGATCGAAGCCGCGAAGACCCTCAATGTACATCTTGGATGGGCGGTCACCGTGTACAACGCAGCGGAAGCATTGCCGAACCTGATCAATCCGTTCTGGATGCTGCCGCTGCTGGGTGTCCTGGGCTTGCGAGCGCGGGATGTGGTGGGCTTTACGTTCACTCAGCTCGTGGTTCACTTTCCGCTGGTGATTTTTATGCTGTGGGCGCTTGCAAGCACACTGACATACCGTCCGCCAGTCATGCCGTAAGGCCCACCGTTTTGCGCGTTCGCCAGGTGGTCGGGTTTATTCGGTGTCCGGATCAAGAAAGAATGCTCCGGACACTCGCCGCTTAAACCAGCCCCGTCGTGTAGTACACCGCGATCACAAAGAACACCGCGAGCGTCTTGATGATCGTCACGGCAAAGATGTCGCGATACGACTCGCGGTGTGTCAACCCGGTCACGGCCAGCAGCGTAATCACGGCGCCGTTGTGCGGCAGCGTATCCATCCCGCCGCTTGCCATGGCAACCACGCGGTGCAGCACTTCCATCGGGATATGCGCCGCGGTGGCGGCCTTGATGAAGGTGTCCGACATGGCGGCCAGCGCGATACTCATGCCGCCCGATGCCGACCCGGTAATCCCCGCGAGCGAGCTGACCGACACAGCCGCATTGACGAGCGGATTGGGAATGCTCTTGAGCGCATCGCTGACCACCAGAAAGCCTGGGAGTGCCGCGATCACGCCGCCGAATCCATATTCCGACGCCGTATTGAGCGACGCCAGCAGCGCGCCCGACACCGCCGCCTTGGTGCCGCTCGCGAAGCGTTCGCGCATGCGGCGGAAGGCGGTCAGCATGACCAGCACGATGCCGAGCAACAACGCGCCTTCCACGGCCCAGATTCCGACCACGGTCTTAATTGCAGTCGTGACCGGCGCATGAATGCCGGGCAGCACTTCCGGCGCGACCGTGTACGACGCGCCGTACCAGTCGGGGATCAGCTTGGTCAGCGCAAAGTTGGCCACGCCTACCAGCACGAGCGGCGCGACCGCCAGCAGCGGATTCGGCAGCTGTTTCGACTCGATGCGGTCCGGCTCATTAACGAGCGACGTGCCGTAACCCTCGCCCTTGGCCATCACGGTGCGCCGGCGCCATTCCAGATAGGTCAGGCCGACGATGATGATGAACACCGAGCCGATCGTGCCGAGCCACGGCGCCGCCCACGAGGTGGTCTTGAAGAAGGTGGTCGGGATGATGTTCTGGATTTGCGGCGTGCCCGGCAGCGAATCCATTGTGAACGAGAACGCACCCAGCGCGATCGCACCTGGCATCAGGCGCTTCGGAATATTGCTTTGGCGATACAGTTCGGCCGCGAACGGATACACCGCGAAGACCACCACGAACAGCGACACGCCGCCGTAGGTGAGCAGCGCACACACCGCGACGATCACGGCATTAGCCCGCGAGCGTCCGATGTAGCGGATCGCAGCGGCGACGATCGACTCGGAGAAACCCGACAATTCGATAACCTTACCGAACACCGCGCCGAGCATGAACACCGGAAAGTAGAGCTTCACGAAGCCGACCATCTTGTCCATGAAGATGCCGGAAAACACTGGCGCGACGGCGGCGGGGTCAGTCAGCAACACGGCGCCGAGAGCGGCAATCGGCGCGACGAGAATCACGCTGTAGCCGCGGTAAGCGGCAAACATCAGAAACGCCAGAGCGGCGAGGACGATAACAAAGGACATTGAGTTCTAGTCTCCAAAATCTGGTTGTTCTACGTTGTCCGCGCATCCGGCGGCGCGGCGACCCGGGCCCGCGGATGCAGGTTCCGTGCCACTCGCGTCAGACCGGCCTGTTGCCGCGCTTTTGCTGCGCGGCGCCGGCGCGCGATTCGAGCGATTGTATCGAATCGTCTCAATTTCGGGATGCTTGACGTCTCAATATCCGCTGTCTGGACTGCGAAGCCTTTAATGACGGGCTTGCCGGCGGTCTCCGCATTGAGATAAGCTTGTCTACAAATAGAGACAGCCATAGCGATATTTGCTTTGCATGGGCCCAGAGTAGCGCTACGGCGCTAACTCCGATCGACAGGAGACCGCGTCAGGATGATGAACGACTGGGCAGGACTGCCCACCAACTACAGCGATGTGCTGCGCCGGGCAATGGAATCGCTGTTTCGGACCTTCGAGAATTTCAGCGAGGGGACGTTCATCGTCGATGCCGACGCACGCGTGGTGTGGATCAACAAACGCTACGCTGCCCGCTTTGGCTTTGCCGATCCGCAACAGGCGATCGGCCGCGATTGCGAAGCCGTCATTCCCAATAGCTTGATGCGCGAAGTTGTGACGACCGGCAAGCCGATCCTGCTGGATATTCTCGAAACCGACCGCGAACCGCTCGTCGTGACGCGTCTGCCGTTGAAGGACGAAAGCGGCGCCACAGTTGGCGCCGTCGGCTTCGCCCTGTTCGACGAACTGAAGGCGCTGACGCCACTCTTCTCCCACTATTCGCGGCTTCAGGAAGAGCTGATTGCGACGCGCCAGTCGCTGGCGCAAGCCCGGCGGGCCAAATACACGTTCGCGAGCTTTGTGGGTACCAGTGCGGCGAGTCTCGAGGTTAAACGCCAAGGGCGCCGCGCGGCACAGGTCGATTCGCCGGTGTTGCTGCTCGGCGAGACCGGCACCGGCAAGGAACTGCTGGCGCATGCGATCCACGGCGCGTCGGGGCGGGCCCACCAGCCGCTCGTGACGGTCAACGTGGCGGCCATTCCCGACACGTTGCTTGAAGTCGAATTTTTCGGCGCCGCGCCTGGCGCCTACACCGGTGTCGATCGCAAGGGCCGGGTCGGGAAGTTCGAACTGGCCAATCGAGGCACGCTGTTTCTCGACGAGGTCGGCGATATGCCTCTGCCGTTGCAGGGCAAGCTGTTACGCGTACTGCAGGACAATGAGTTCGAGCCGCTCGGGTCGAACCGCATCGTGCGCTCTGACGTGCGCATCATCGCGGCCACCTCGGCTGATTTGCCGGCGCTGGTGGCGGCGGGACGCTTTCGCGCGGACCTGTTCTATCGCCTGAACGTGTTGACCATTCACGCGCCTCCCTTGCGCGAGCGACTTGCGGATACTGAATCGCTGGCTTACGCGATGCTCGAAGACCTGTCGGCACGAGCGCACGGCGGCGCCCACTTCGAATTGCAGGAAGACGCATTGCGTCTCCTGTGTTCGCACGCGTGGCCGGGCAATGTGCGTGAACTGCGCAACACGCTGGAGCGCGCGGTGATGTTGTCGGATAGTGAGCGCATCGATGCCAACACCCTCGCTTCTTTCATTAGCCCACTGCAGGCGAGCGGGCACGACATCAAGGCAGTGCCATTTGCACCAGTCGCGGATGCGGCCCGGACCGCGCCGCATGCATCCGTTGCGCAGCCCCAGGCCGTACAGCCGTCGTGGGCGGCGGCGATGGCCAGCTTCGAAAAGCGCTTTCTGAGCGAGGCGCTGCGCGCCAACGGCGGACGAGTGGTCGAGGCGGCCGCGCAGATCGGCATGGGGCGAGCTACGCTCTATAAGAAAATCGCGGCGTACGCTATTGAAGTCTGAGCGAGGGTGGCTGCCACGCCGTGACGGCGGTCGCCTTGAGCAGGTTGGTCGATCGATGCAGTCGGAGGTCTCATGAAACCCTGGCCTGTCGCAACCCTGCTGTTTCTGCTGAGTGCCGCGCCTCATGCGCAGGAGCCCGAACTCAAGAACTGGTACAACGACCCGTTTTTCGCGCTCTCGCAGACCTTCGCCGACTGTCGCGTGCCTCTTGGCCCATTCATGACCCGTGCGCAAATGGAGGACGACGCGCATTACCGGGTCGAACGGGGCACGACCTGCTGGCTGGCGCACAAGTGCACCAAGCCAAATTCATATATGTACGACGCGGATATCGCGGCGGCGATTCGCGCGCACTTCATCGATACTCATGCCTTCGACGGCACGAGCGTGTGGATCACAGTGCAGCGCCGCTTTGTCTACGCCGAAGGATGCGCGCCGCGCGCTTTCGATGTCCATACGCTGCAACAACAGCTCGAAGCGATCCCGGATGTCGAGCAGGTGTTCATCCGCATCAGTGCGGATGCGCGCGGACCGCTTCCCTACAAAACGCTTGCCGCGCCAAACCAACCCGTAAGTGAGCCCGCAAGCGATCCCGCCACTCACGAGTGACGCAGTGCAACGCGCGCATGGCACAATCGCTGGGTCGAAGAATTAGAAAGGGATCGGGGTTCTCAATGAAACGCAGCTACTTATTCTCTGCTCGAACGGATCGCCTCATGCGCACCGCACTTGGCGCGACCGGGGTCGCCCTGCTCGTGGGGCTCGCCGGCTGCAGCAGCAGCCCGCCGTTGTTCCTGCCGGACGGCCGTCCGACCACGCTGGTGCAATGTCCAGAAGGCTCCGATTCCTGCGCGCAGCAGGCACGTGTCAGTTGCGGCGGCCAGTTCGAGGTGGTGCGCCAGTCGAGCGACAAAGGCACGCTCAGTCTGATCTACGCGTGTCCGGTGCGGACCCAGTAGAGGCTGGCAGAAGTGGGTCGACGCCGCGCGCTGAACAAGTGCTGCAGCTGACGGATCAGGTTGGATCAGGTCAGGCTGACGTCTGATCCTGGGCGCCGGCCTGCGCGTCCCGTTGAGAGAGCGTCGCGTTGCACCAGCAGTAGCGAGGCGCGCGTATTCCGGCGCCCCTCGTACGGTTATCGTTGATGGCTTTGTGATTTATTGCCGGCGCTGCCTTATCGGATGAACTCACGTTCTTCTTTAGTGCTGCGGCCGACGGAAGCGTGTCGTGTCTGCCTTTATTGTCGCTTCAAGAGCGATCTCTAGCCGGGTCTGTATCAACGGCCCGACAACGCGCCGATCCGAAGCGAAGAAAAGGCAATCGGAAAAATCTCTGGGCTACGGAATAGAGGCGCCACGCGGTACGTTTCATGCTTTCTATTCGGTCGGACAAGAATTTCCGGGGAAAGTAAATGAATCATCACCAAGTCGAAAAAGACATTGAGCATCTGGAGCACGTGATCGGGCGGATTTCTGCCTCGGACCGCATTCCGCTGTCGTATTGGCGTAACCGGCTCAAATCGATATTGGGCGCGGCTATGGTGCCGTCGCAGGCGAGCCGCGTGAAACGGCTTAACGACGCGCTCAGCGCGCTCGAGGCAAGACAGCAACCGGCGCCCGTTTCAGGCAATGTGCGGTAACGTTCAGCGGCAAATGCATTCCGTTACGTATGATTCTGAGCTGGCGGGCAAAAGTGGCCTGCGGTTTCCGACGGTCCGCTCCGGACTCAATCCATCGCGACGCAGGCTAACGGCGCACTCAGGACAATCGATGCAGACAGCCGGATTTTCCCCGACAAGACTCGCGCAACTGACGGCGTCGATGCAACACTATGTCGACCGGGGTGACGTGTCCGGCGTCGTAACGCTAGCCTGGCGACATGGCGAGACGGCTCATTTCGAACCCTTAGGGTGGCGCGACGACGCCGAACAGTTGCCGATGCAACGCGACACCCTGTTCCGGATCGCCTCGATGAGCAAGCCGGTCACGAGCGCGGCCATCATGATGCTGATCGAACAGGACCAGCTCACGCTCGACGCTCCCATTGCCCAATGGCTGCCCGAACTGGAGGCGCCACGCGTGCTGCGCGATCCGGCGGGTCCGCTGGATCAGACGGACGCTGCGCGTGTCCCGCTTACCGTGCTCGACCTGCTCACCCACCGTGCCGGCTTCGCGTACCACTTCACCGCCACAGGGCCGCTTGCCGAGGCCTACGAGGCGGTGTTTAACGGCTTCGAATCGCAGGTGGCCCCTGACGCATGGCTCGGGCGCGTCGGCACACTGCCGCTGATGTTCCAGCCGGGCACGCGCTGGCATTACAGTATTGCGACCGATATCCTCGGCGTGCTGATCGAGCGCGTGAGCGGCCTGACGCCTGGCGATTTTTTCCGCACCCGCATTTTCGAGCCGCTGGGCATGCGCGATACCGCGTTCTGGGTGCCCGAGCCGCAACTCGCACGGCTGGCGACCGCCTACAGCATCGATCCGGACACGCATGAACGGGTGCTATCCGGCACTTTTTCGATCTGATAGGGTCACACTGCAGTTATCCAACCGACTGGAGACCACGCTACATGGCCACTTACAAACAATTGACTGCACAGCTCGAAAAGCTTCACAAGGAAGTCGCTGTCGCTCGTGAGAAAGAAATCGAGCAGGCGATTGTCGATATCAAGCAGAAGATTGTGGAATACGGCATTACCGCAGAGGAGCTGGGCTTCGCAAGCAAACGTGCAGCGGCGAAGAAGACGCCGTTGCCGGCGAAATATCGCAACCCGAAGACCGGCGAGACCTGGAGCGGCCGCGGCCGTTCGCCTGGCTGGCTGGCAGGCAAGAATCGCGAACGCTTCCTGATCACTGACTAAGCGTTGGTTACTGGATGGCACGTCCCGAAACGGCATGCCGTCTTCCAGAAGTGAAGCGGCGGCGATGACTTTGCGCACCGCCCCGCTGGTCCCGAAAACTCTCACCTTTCGTTTTTGCCGCAGCCGTTGAGCCCATGCACGGCTGCGCTTTGCTTCGCATGCCGCCTTACTCTTTGAAATGCTTTCGTCGAGCGAGCGTCGCGCGTATGCGCAAGCCATGAGCGCTGCTGTGCGTGTTGTCGAGCGCCAGGTGTGAAGCCGAAAACCCTTGACTGGTAAGGGTTTGAGCGCTTTCGTGAGGCCGTGTGGCGTGTCGCTCGCACCGCTTCTATCTCGATCTTCTCCGTCCTCGCGCCACCTTCGATATAGCCCGGAGTCCGGGATGTCCGGTGCGCGCGACATGCCGACGCGCATCACCTCAAACGCCTTTCTGGCCGTTTTCTCCGCAGGTCCCGAAAACCCTCACCTTAACGTCGAAACCGTTGCAAACGCAGCGATGCGCTCAGGACAAACCCGGAGTTGAGTCCGTCTCATACCCCGGATCAAAAAACATCGATTCATGGTGGCGCATCTCGAATAGCACAATCCGCTCATCCACCCCAACCCTTGACGGGATCAGACATGAGCATATCGACGGAAAAGCAGTTGTATATCGGTGAAGGCTTCGAAGGTCCGGGCGTGAACCTCGCGCACATCAACGTATTGGTCGGCCCGCGCAATGGGCCGGCAGGCCAGGCCTTCGCCACCGCGCTGTCGACGCCGTCCGCGGGCCATGCGCCATTCGTGGTGATCGCCCGTCCGGGTATTCCGACCAAGCCGCTCACGCTGTATGTGAACAAGGCGCAGATCGAAGGCGACTTCCACGGCAACGCAACGTGGGGCGCATCGCAAGCGGGCATCGCCAAGGCAGTCGCCGAATCGCTCGAGAATGGCACGCTGCCGCCGGAAGCGGAAAATGACTGGGTCGTCGTGTCGGCGAACTGGGTCAACCCGAAGACCGACGATCTCGACGCCGTCTTCAAGAACAACTATCGCGCGTGCAAGAACGCGATCCTCGCGGCGATGAAAGGCCTGCCGCATCGAGACGAAGTGTTCGCCGCCGCGCGCGAAGTATCGAACCCGTTCTATACGCCGAAACATCGCTAAAACGCCCATCAAAACGCCGCGGTGCACACGCTATTTGAGCAGCGCGCAGCCGCCGCAGTAAGGAGACAACACAATGGAATACATTCGCCTCGGCCACTCGGGCCTGAAGGTTTCGCGCCTGTGCCTCGGCACGATGAACATGGGTACGCCGCAATGGAAGCCCTGGATTTTCGACGAAGCCCAAAGCGAGCCGATCATGCGTCACGCGCTGGAAGCGGGCGTGAACTTTATCGACCTCGCGGATTTCTACTCGACCGGCGTTGGTGAAGAAGTGGTGGGCCGGATTCTCAAACGCATTGCGCGCCGTGAAGAGATCGTCGTGACGACCAAAGTCGGCTACGACATGGGCACGTATCAAAACGCCGGCGGCCATTCGCGCAAGCACATCATGGACGGCATCGACGGGTCGCTCACGCGTCTCGGTATGGACTACGTCGATATCTACATGCTGCACTTCTTCGACGTCAATACGCCGGTCGAAGAAACCATGGGTGCGTTGAACGATATCGTGTGCGCCGGCAAGGCGCGCTATATCGGCGTTTCGACCATGTACACGTGGCAGTTCGCCAGGATCATGCAGGTTTGCGAGCGCAATGGCTGGCACAAACCGGTCAACATGCAGTTGCAGTTGAACCTCGCGTACCGCGAGGAAGAGCGCGAGATGATTCCGTATTGCGAGGATCAGGGCGTGGGCGTCTCGGTGTTCAGCCCGCTCGCCCGCGGTCTGTTGACGAGTGATCCGAACTCGACGCGCAACCAGACCGACTTCTTCACCGCGCAGATGTACGGAGATACGGCTTCGCGTGAGATTGCTGCTTCGGTGGCGCGGGTGGCGGCGGCCCGTGGTGTCTCGCCAGCACAGATCGCGCAGGCGTGGGTGCTCAATCACGGTGGTGTCGCGAGCATGCTGGTTGGCGCAGATACGCCGGCGCAATTCGATAGCGCGCTCGCCGCACTGGACACGAAGCTCTCCGCCGACGAACTCCACGAACTCGAACGTAACTACACGCCGTGCGATCTGATCAACGATTACACGGCAGGCAAGCGCATTGCTCGCGAGTCGCGCCCCGCGCAAGGAACGTTTGTTCAAACCCTGGATAAAGCAGCATGAGTGAATTTCTTCGTACTGGGCATTACATCAACGGCGAGTGGTATGCAGGCGCCGAGACGTACCCCGTTTCCAATCCTGCCACGGGTGAGTTGATCGTCCACGTCGCAAAGGGCGGTGCCGCGGAAACCGCGCAGGCGATTGCCGCGGCTGAACGCGCGTATCCGGCCTGGCGCGCGTTGACCACGAAGGAACGCGGCGCGCGCGTGAAGCGCTGGGGCGAGTTGATGCTCGAGAACCGCGATGCATTGGCTGAATTGATGTCGCGCGAACAGGGCAAGCCGCTTGCTGAGGCGCGTGGCGAAGTGGGCTACGCCGCGAGCTTCTTCGAATGGTTCGCGGAAGAAGCAAAGCGGGCCTACGGCGACGTGATACCGAGCCCGAATCCGCAAGCAAAGATCATCGTGACGCGTGAGCCCGTTGGCGTGGTTGCCGCCATCACGCCGTGGAATTTCCCGCTGGCAATGATCACACGCAAGGCCGGCCCGGCGCTCGCGGCTGGCTGCACGATGGTGCTCAAGCCTTCCGAAGAAACGCCGTTGTCGGCATTTGCGCTGGCCGTGCTGGCCGAGCGTGCAGGTATTCCGGCAGGCGTGTTCAACATTGTGTCCGGCGATGCGGTGGCGATTGGTGGCACGCTGACGGCATCGCCGGTGGTCCGCAAGCTGTCGTTCACCGGCTCGACAAGAGTAGGCAAGCTGCTTGCAAAGCAGTCCGCGGATACGCTCAAGAAGCTCTCGCTGGAACTTGGCGGCAACGCACCGTTCATCGTATTCGACGATGCGGATCTCGAATCCGCCGTTCAGGGCGCGATGGCTTCGAAGTTTCGCAATACTGGCCAGACCTGTGTATGCGTGAATCGCTTCTACGTGCACGACGGCGTCTACGACGCTTTTACCCAGGCGCTGACGAAGGCCGTGCAGAAGATGCGCGTAGGCAACGCGCTTGAGAGCGAAGTCGAACAGGGACCGCTGATCAACGAAGCCGCGTTGAAGAAAGTGGAAGCCCACGTCGCCGACGCATTGCATCAGGGCGCGAAGGTATTGACCGGCGGCAAGCGTCACGCACTGGGCGGCACGTTCTACGAGCCGACGGTGCTGGTCGACGCGTCGAAGTCGATGCTGATCGCTGGCGAAGAAACCTTTGGTCCGGTTGCCGCATGCTTCCGCTTCAAGACCGAGGAAGAGGCGATCGCCGCGGCCAACGACACGCCGTTCGGTTTGTCCGCGTACTTCTATACGCGCGATCTCGGTCGTGCATGGCGAGTCGCTGAGGCGCTGGAAAGCGGCATGGTGGCGGTCAACGAAGGCATCCTCTCCACGGAAGTGGCGCCGTTTGGCGGCGTGAAGGAGTCGGGCCTGGGCCGTGAGGGCTCGAAGTATGGGCTCGATGAGTACATGGAACTGAAGTACACGATGATGGGCGGCCTCGGACGCTGATCGTCGCAATACCGGCAACAACGGTCCGCTTCGCGTTGCGCACGCGCGGAGCGGACGACGCAGTCCCGTGCGCGATCCGGCGGTCCGGCGATCCGGCAATACGCTGGCTGCAGCACGGCTGCTCCAACAAGTAAGGAGACAGCGTGATCAATCAGGATACCCAGGCAGGCAACCTTGACCTCGCCCCCATTGCGCCGCGCGCAACCAACATCGCACCCGCGCACGGCCACATTCCCCTCGACGACGTTCCGCTGAACAGGTTTCACCTCAAGATCGCCGGTTTGACGTTTGGTGCGCACTTCACTGAAGGCTACGCGCTGGGCACGATCGGTTATGCGCTGGCTTCGCTGAATCGGCAGATGCCGCTCGACGCATTCTGGATGGGCATGATTGGCAGTTCTGCGTTAATGGGCATTTTCCTCGGCAGCCTCGTGTTCGGCTGGTTATCGGACAAGCTGGGGCGGCAGAAGATTTTCCTGCTGAGCTTTCTCATCATCACCGCAGCAGCGTTTGCGCAGTTCTATGTCACGTCACCCGCCGAGTTGTGTGTGTTGCGCGTGCTGATCGGTTTTGGCATGGGCGGCGACTTTGCGGTTGGACACGCGATTCTGGCCGAATTCTCGCCGCGCAAACATCGCGGCACGCTACTCGGTTCATTCAGTGTGGTGTGGACGGTGGGCTACGTCGTGGCCAATGTGCTCGGCATGCAATACGCGAATGCTGCACCGGACGCGTGGCGTTGGTTGCTCGCGCCGGCGGGTGTGCCGGCGCTGATCGTGTTGTTGCTGCGCATGGGCACGCCTGAGTCGCCCCGTTGGCTGCATGGCAAAGGCCGCATTGCGGAAGCCAAGGCCATCGTGCTGAAGCACTTCGGCCCGAACGTCACGCTCGATGGCGCCCATGATGAGCATACGCATGCGCAAGGCGGCTTCGCGCGTCTTTTCAGAAGGGACCTGATCCGTCGGACGATTTTCAATTGCGCGTTCTTCGTGTGTCTCGTGATTCCGTACTTCGCGATCTACACGTTCCTGCCGACTATTCTCAAGGCGATTCATCTGAACGATGGTTCCGGCGCGGACTTCCTGTTGAACGGATTTCTCGTACTCGGCGCGCTGATCGGTATCTGGCTCACCATTCAGTTGCCGCGTCGAGTGTTCCTGATCGGATCATTCGCCGTGACGTGCCTGTCGCTGGTGGCGTTGAGTCTGCTACCTGAGTCGGCAATGATTGCGATGATCGTGGCGTTCGGCATCTTCACGTTGACGATGTCGGCGTTCTCGAATCTGGTCGGCGTGTTCCCGCCCGAGTGCTTTCCCACGGAAGTGCGTGCATGCGGTGTGGGCCTCGCGATTGCCTGCAGTCGGCTCGGTTCAGCAGTGGGCACGTTTCTGTTGCCGCTCGGCATTGCCCAACTCGGCTTTCACGCGACGATGATGGTGCTCGCCGCGGTACTCCTGATCGGGATGGTGGTGTCGATCGCGTGGGCGCCGGAAACGAAGCATTTGACGCTCAATGAGGCGAGTGGCGCGTAGCGCGTTGGCGCTTCGGAAAATTCGCCTTGCAGCAAAGCGATACGGCCGAACATGCATCGTTCGGCCGTATCGGCTAAGGCTAGCTAACGAGAACAAAATCGGCTCAAGCGGAGATCTGCACAAGCCTCCGCTCAGGAACTGACTGCCTTATTTCGTTCTGCGGGAAAGGCTGCATCGAGCGTCGAACGCAGCAACTTGGTATGCGCTTCGCCAGCGTCAAGGATGATCAAATTGTCGGCGAACGCAGCGTCAACGGAGATATCTCCGTCCAGGATAGCATTCATCGCCGCTTCCGACGAAACAAACACGACATCCCGATCAGCCTGGTCTTCCGAAGTCACGTCAGGCGGCTCCGGCGTGATATCCGGATCGAACCCAGCCTCGGTTGCGTGGAAAAATCCCCACGTACCGATTTCGATCAGGAGGACGTAGAAGTCGGGCAGCGCCATCAAGCGGCTGACCGGCACCGAAGCTTCCAGTCGGGCTTGCAAGCCCTTAAGTGCCTCGATGGCCGCCATGCGCAGCTTCATGTTGCTTAGCGCGCCGTCAACCGCCGTCTCCGGCAACGTGGCTGCATCCATTGCTTCTCGCGTCGCAACGGCCACCGTGAGCGCCTGTGGGTGCCCAATATTAAACTCGATCTTCAGTTCGCAGATTGCGCACATCGTTTGGGTTCCATGTTGAGAGCCACATGACTCTTAAGGCGTGACGATGTTGAACCAGAAGTCGAAGTTGTCCAGCCAGGACACGAATTCACCCAGCTTCGGTGTGCTTCCAGTGATCTTGGCTTTGCCAGCCATCACCAGTTTCTCCATCGACGTATTGCCCATCATGACTTCGTTGAGATCCGCGCGTGTCATGGTGACCGAGGCGTCCGCGGTATCCGACGTCTTGCCTTTCGAATAGTGGAGCGCGGAATTCTCGACGCCGACCACGTAGTTTTCGTTCGTGTCGGTCATGACGAAGTTGAACGTGATGGACTTACCCGCCGCCCGATCGCCGTTCAGGCGCACACCCTGGTAGTCGAGGAACATCTCCAGTGGCATGGCCTTGATGGTGTCGGGACTTTGCGAACTGCCGAACGGCACTTTATGCACGCCGTTGCGCAACTCCATGGCGCCCGTCAGATAGAAGTTGCGCCAAGGCGCTGATTCTGACTGGTAACCCATCTGTTCATAGGCATCGGCGAGCATATGCTTGGCTGCCACATTCTGTGGATCGGCGAACACAACATGGTTCACCACTTCGGCAACCCAACGATATTCACCTTTGTCGTAGTAATGCTGGGCTTTTTGCAGAACCGCGGCCGGGCCACCCATAAACTCGACATAGCGCTTGCCGTTTTCGACAGGCGGCAGCCGGTGAAGATTGGCCGGCACGCCGTCGAAGAAGCCAAGCCGCAGGTTGTATTGCGCCACCAGATCATGAAACACCGTGCCGTAATAGCTGCGGCAATACCAGTGTTTCGCCAGGCTGTCGGGCAAGCGCACGGACTCTGCGATTTCGAGTGGCGTGAACCCCGTATTGGCGAGCCGCATGGTCTGGTCGTGCAAGTACCGGTACATGTCGCGCTGCGCACGCAGGAAGTCGACGATGCGTTCGTTGCCCCACGTCGGCCAGTAATGCGAAGCGAACAGCACTTCCATTTCGCCGCCGAACATGTCGATGGCGGCCTGAAGGTATTTCGACCACAGCAAAGCATCCCGAACCTTGGCGCCACGCAACGTGTAAAGGTTGTGCAGCGTATGGGTAGCATCTTCGGCAGCACAGAACGCCTTAAACTTCGGGATGTAGAACATGAACTCGGATGGAGCTTCGGATTCCGGCGCCATGATCACGGTCATCTCGACGCCATCCAGCGTCAGCTTCTGCCCCGTCGTAGTCGCGAAGTCGGTCGGCACGAGCAGCGTGATGGCGCCGATGGACGTTGTCTTGCCGAGGCCGCCGTCGACCACCCCGTTGGGGTTTCGCGGCAGCAGATTGCCATACATATAGGCGGCGCGCCGGCTCATGGCATTGCCGGCGATCACGTTTTCGCCGACCGCGGCTTCAGTGAAACCGGCCGGAGCGTAGATTTTTATCTTGCCTGACTTGATATCGGCTTCGTCGACAATCCCGCGAATGCCGCCGTAGTGGTCCGCGTGGCTATGCGTGTAAATGACGTGGGTAATCGGCCGGTCACCGAGATGCGGGACCACCAGCTGCTTCCAGACAACCACCGAAGCGTCTTCGGTCATCAGTGGGTCAATCACAATCCAGCCGGTATCGCCACGGATAATACTCATTACCGACAGGTCATAACCGCGAACCTGCCAAATCCCATCCACGACTTCAAAAAGGCCGTGATTCATATTCAGCTTGGCATTACGCCATAAGCTGGGATTAACTGAGTCAGGCGCATTATTTTCAGGGCCGCCGGTAATAAAGGAGAATTGTCCCAGGTCCCAGGCGGCGCCCCCTTTTGAACTCGGAATAATGCCGGGATCGGGCAGCGTGGCAATGAGTCCGCGAGTGGCGTCCTGAAAATCTTGGGTATCGTTAAACGCTAGCTGATTGGCATAAACGGCGTTTGCGTCACGGGTTGCCTTGGTGGGCGGCTTTGCACCCGTACCGGTGGCTTTAGGGCTGGCGGGGTTTTGCGCCAGGGCTTCACCTACGACAGTGCTAAAGCCTGTGGCGATACCAACTGTGGCCACGCCTTTAAGAAAATCGCGGCGTTTAGTGGCGGAAGCCGGATTATTTTCGTCGGACATACACCTACCTCCAGGTTTTCCGGATAAGTCACAGGCGAATGCCTGAACGGGTTTATTGCGGACGCCAAATCCTACGGCGACCGTGCTTCATCGTATGCTAACGTTGCATTATCCGCAATGAGATTAAACTTCCAATTGTGTCAAATAACGTGATTGGTTGACTGAGTGTTTCATTTATAAAAAATAATATTATTAGATTCACTTTTTCTTGAATTCAATATGACAGGCCGTCCTTGAGCGAGGTGTGCCAGGGTGCATGGACCGTTGTGTTGCCATCAGCGGAAACGGACTAGCCCCCGTCGCCCTTCTCCAGCCGTCAGAGTACTTCGACTCGTGCGTAGGTTCGCGAGTGGTCATCGTCCTACGGCCCCCGACTCGGCGATAAGAAAATCCCTACTCAATTAAGAATCGTCCTAGGTACTTAGGACTCGCCAATCCATAACATTAAGTTGCGCCTGAACGATAGGCCAATGGTTCGAAACAAAGACCGCCATTTCCCGGCGACGAACATTGGAGCGCCCAGGGGCAAATGGCGTGTCGTACTCAGCACGAATGCGCCGTTGATGTTTCGCAAGACCTTTTCTAACTTATTGGAGCAGCAAAATGAAATCATTCCTCCCCGCATTGGCTTTCGTAACGGGCGGTCTGTTGGGCGTTGCATCGCTCGGCGCCCACGCAGCTGACGGCACGATCACCTTCACCGGCACCGTATCCAACACCACGTGCTCGATCAATGGCGTGGCATCGGGTTCGCCGGCAGATCTGGCGGTCACTCTGCCGACGGTATCGGCTGGCACGCTTTCGACAGCAGGCTCCGTCGCCGGCACGTCAAGCCCGACCCAGATGGTCCTGGCATTGAGCGGCTGTACAGGTGGCGCAACCAAGGCGATCGCTAACTTCGAAAACGGCCCGACCGTTGACCAGACCACCGGCAATCTGGCTAACCAGACGGCCGTAGGCTCGGGCGGCGCTGGGAACGTCGAGGTTCGTCTGCTGAACGCATCGCTTCTGCCGATCAACATCACGACCCGCACGAACAACGATATCGCCAATAACGGCGCGACGATCACCAGCGGCAGCGGCAATCTGAAGTACTTCGCGCAGTACTACTCGACTGGCACGGCCGCTCCCGGCGCAGTGAACACGTCGGTGCAATACACGATGCAGTACCAGTAAGCGGTAGAGAAGGCGTTCGCTCGAACGCCTTTTTAACGGCCATTTTTCAAGATTGTCTTTTAAAAGGTGAATGTGATGAAGCTGGGTCGAATAGCAGTAGGAATCGGTTTTGCCTGTGCGCTGCTGGCGGGCAACGCAGAGGCAAGCGTGACGATTGGCGGCACGCGTGTGGTGTATCCGCTTGACCAGCGCGAAGTTACCGTCAAGCTGGATAACGACAGCAAATCGCCTTCGCTGGTGCAGGTGTGGATGGACGATGGCCATCCGGACGCGAAGCCGGGCGACATCAAGGTGCCCTTTGTCATTACCCCGCCGATTTTCCGGATGGACGCGAACAAGTCCCAAACACTGCGTGTCATGTACAGCGGTGAAGCGTTACCCACGGATCGCGAATCGGTGTACTGGCTCAACGTGCTCGACATTCCGCCCAAGGCGGCGGGTACCACCGACGCCAACACGTTGCAGCTCGCGTATCGCACGCGCATCAAGGTGTTCGTGCGCCCCGCGAAGCTGCCGGGCAAGCCCGAAGACGCGGCGGCCCAGTTGGGCTGGAAGATTGCCGTGGCGCCGGATGGAAAGGGTGAAGCACTCAGCGTATCGAATCCGACGCCGTACTACGTGTCGTTTAGCGAAGTCGATGTCGAGAGCGGTGGTCACACCTACCGGAACGAAACGGGCGGCATGGTTGCGCCCCACGCGACCGAGGTACTCCCCGTCGCACAGATGAGTGCAGTACCCGCAGGCGCGAAGGTGCACTACACCGCAATCAGCGATTACGGCGGCGCCATCACGGGCGACGCGACGCTGGACCAATAGACCGCAGCAGTAAGCCGGTCGGGCGGGTGCCTCCTGCCCAATTAAAGATCCACCTGCACATAGCGTGCGTTGCACAGGCAACGCACAGGGACAACGCACGCCTGTTCCAGGACTTTTGAAGTTGACCTGATCATGAAACTCTCACCTCGTCATCAACTGCATGCTCGCGCCAGCGCTGTACCTGGTCCGTTCGGCCTGAACCCGGTAACGGCAGTCGTCCTGTCTGTTTTCGCGGTGGTGGGCAGCGTCCAGTCGGCGAGCGTGAACGCATCCGAAGCCGCTAACGCCGACGCGGCCGTGTCGTTCGACACGACGTTTCTGCGCACCGATCCGAACCAGACCGTGGACGTCGCGCGTTTTGCGCGCGGCAACTCGGTGTCCCCGGGCGTGTATGCAGTCGACGTCTGGGTGAACGACATCCGGGTGTCGCGTGAGGATGTGCGGTTCTTGGCGGGACGCGAAGGCCATGGCGCGCACCCGTGTTTCAGTCGCAAGATGCTGGAAGGCTTCGGGGTCGATTTCGCCAAGGTCGGCGTGGATACCGGCGTGAAGGCGGGCGCTGAAACGACGGGTGAGGCCATGGCCAACAAACCGTCTGGCGATACCACCG